>JBKJVO010000323.1:0-4585 GCA_046717305.1 Candidatus Limnocylindrales bacterium | reverse complement strand
GCTCGGCACCGGCCGCGGTCCTCGAGGCCCTCGGGTCCGTGCTCTCGAACAAGACCGCGGAAGGCTATGCGGGCCATCGGTACCATCGCGGCACCGCCTGGGTTGACCGCGTCGAGTCGCTGGCGATCGAACGGGCGACCTCGCTCTTCGGGGCCGGACACGCGAACGTCCAGGCTCACTCCGGAGTCAACGCGAACCTCGCCGTCTACCAGGCGGTCCTCAGGCCGGGCGATCCCGTGCTGGCGATGCGACTTGCGCACGGCGGCCACCTCTCGCACGGGGACCCCGCGTCCATCACCGGGCGGGTCTACCGTTTCGAGCATTACGGCGTTCGTGCCGACGATGAGCGGATCGACCTCGACGAGGTCCGCGACCTCGCCCGGAGGCAGCGACCGAGGCTGATCGTGGCCGGAGGGAGCGCGTACCCGCGCGCGATCGACTACGCGCGGTTCGCCGCGATCGCCGCCGAGGTCGGCGCGCTCCTCCTCGTCGATATGGCGCATATCGCGGGGCTCGTCGCCGGCGGCGTCCTGCCGAGTCCGGTCCCGCACGCGGACCTCGTGACCTTCACGACGTACAAGACGCTCCTCGGACCGCACGGTGGCGTGATCCTGTGCCGGCCCGAGCTCGCCCGGAAGGTGGATCGCGCCATCTTTCCCGGGACGCAGGGCGCCCCGGACTTTGGACGGATCGCCGCGAAGGCCGTCTGCTTCCGGATCGCCGGAGGGGCGTGGTTCCGCGAGGTCCAGGGGCGGATCGTGGAGACGGCGGCGGCGCTGGCGGCAGGCCTCGCGGCCGCCGGAGACCGGCTCGTGACCGGCGGGACGGATAACCACCTCGTGCTCGTGGACCTCCGCGCCCGCGGCCTCACAGGCGACGTCGCAGAGCAGGCGCTCGAGGCCATCGGGATCCTCACGAACCGGAACATGATCCCGTTCGATCCGGGAACCCCGGACGTCCCGAGCGGCCTCCGCCTGGGCACCACGACCGTCGCGGAACGCGGGATGGGCGCGGCCGTGATGCCGGAGCTCGCCGCCTGCATCGACGCTGCGCTCCGGGCGGACGATCCCACCCGTCGGGCGCCCGTCGCGGAGGCCGTTGCCGCGCTCGCTCGCCGCTTCCCGGCGTACCCTGTGGCCCGATGAGCCTCGAGATTCGCCCGCCGCTCGCCGAGCGCGCGCTGTCGCAGCGCGTGCTGTCCGTGCCGCCGTCCGGGATCCGGAAGTTCTTCGACATCGTTGCCACGATGACCGACGTCATCAGCCTGGGGGTGGGGGAGCCCGACTTCGACACGCCACGCCATATCACCGAGGCCGGTGTGGAGTCCCTTCGCGAGGGCCGCACCCATTACACCTCGAACCACGGGACCCTTGAGCTCCGGCGCGCCCTTGCCGACCATCTCGAGCGCCGCTTTGGCGTGGCCTATGACCCCGCGCGTGAGCTCCTGATCACCGTCGGCGCATCCGAAGCCGTGGATCTTGCGCTCAGGGCGACCTGCGACCCGGGAGACGAGGTGATCCTGCACGAGCCGTCCTACGTCGCGTATGTCCCCGCGATCGTGTTCGCCGGCGGCACAGCCGTGCACGTCGCAACGCGGTTCGAGGACGACTTTGCGCTCGACCCCGCGGCCGTGGAGGCCGCGATCACGCCGCGGACGAAGGCGCTCTTCCTCGGCTACCCGTGCAACCCGACGGGTGCCGTCCTGACGCCGGAGATCCAGGACGAGCTGGCGCGGATCGCGGTTCGCCACGACCTCCTCGTGTACAGCGACGAGATCTATGACCGCCTCGCCTATGGCTCGTACACGCACCGGGCCTTCTCGTCCCTGGCCGGCATGCGTGACCGGACGATCCTGATGGGCGGCTTCTCGAAGGCGTACGCGATGACCGGCTGGCGGGTCGGCTGGCTGGCGGCACCTGCCGGGATCCTCGAGGGGATCGTGAAGGTCCACCAGTACGGGATCATGTCCGCGCCCACGGTTGCGCAAGACGCGGCGCTGGTCGCCCTCGTCGATGGCGAGCCGGACGTCCAGCGGATGCTCGCAGAGTACGACCGGCGCCGGCGACTCATCGTGGACGGCTTCAATGCGCTGGGCCTGGAGACATTCGAGCCGCGCGGCGCCTTCTACGCCTTTCCGCGGATCACCTCCACCGGTCTCGACTCGGAGACGTTCGCGGAGCGGCTTCTCGCAGAGGAGCGCGTGGCGGTCGTGCCGGGCGGCGCGTTCGGGCCGTCGGGCGAGGGCCACGTCAGGGCCTGCTACGCCACCAGCTACGAGAAGCTCGAGGAGGCCCTTCGACGGATCGGGCGGTTCGTCGATCACTGCCGGACCGGGACGACCTGAGGGTCCGATGACCGAAGTCGGCGTCCCAGCCCCGAGCGCTCCGGCCGGTTCCGGCGAGACGCTGCTCTCGACGTTCCTGCTGACCGACATCGAGGGCAGCACCCGCCTCTGGGAAACGCACGGTGAGGTCATGGGCGCCGCCCTCGCGGTCCACGACGGGATCCTGCGTCACGCGATCGAATCGCATGGCGGAGCAGTCGTGAAGACCACGGGCGACGGCATGCTCGCAGTCTTCGATGACCAGGTGTCGGCGGTGCACGCCGCACTGGGCGGGCAACGCGCGCTGCGCGACACGGCCTGGGGCCCCACCGGCCCACTTCGGGTCCGGATGGCCGTTCACGCCGGGGCAGCCGAAACGCGCGAAGGCGACTTCTTCGGGCCGGCGCTCAACCGCGACGCCCGGATCCTGGCGATTGGTCATGGCGGGCAGATCCTGCTGTCTGCCGTCGCAGCGATGCTGGCCCGGGACCGGCTTCCCGCCGACATCGACCTGCTCGACCTGGGATCGCACCGACTCCGGGACCTCGACCGGCCCGAGCAGGTCTTCCAGGTCGCGGCGGACGACCTGCAACGCGACTTCCCGCCACTGCGGTCGCTGAGCACACGGCGCTCGAATCTGCCGGTCCCGCTGACCTCGTTCGTCGGACGCGAGCGGGAGCTCGCCGAGGTCGACCGCCTCATCACCCGCGGGCGGCTGGTGACCCTGATCGGCACGGGCGGTACGGGCAAGACGCGGCTCATGATCGAGGTGGCCGGCAGGGTAGCGGGTCGCTTCCCCGACGGGGCCTGGCTCGCCGAGCTCGCGCCGCTCGGGGATCCGAGCCAGATCGCGCCGGAGGTCGCGCGGGCGCTCGGCGCCCCGGAAGTGCCCGGGCGGCCGTCCCTGGATGTCGTCTCCGACTTCCTTGCCTCGAAAGAACTGCTCCTCGTCCTGGACAACGCCGAGCACCTCATCGACGGCGTCGCTGACGTCGCCGAGCGGCTCCTTGCGGCCGCGCCGGGCGTCCGGATCCTGACGACGAGCCGCGAGGCACTCGCCGTCCCAGGCGAAGCGGTCATGCAGGTCCCGTCGCTGTCGTGCCCGGGTGGGCCTGAGCCACGCCGGTTCGGGGTCGTCTCGGTGGCCGTTGACCTCGGAGAAGCAGGCGCCACGGAAGCGGTTCGTCTCTTTTCCGAGCGGGCAGGGGCGGTCCTGCCGTCCTTCGAGCTGACCGACGCGAACGTGAGCGCCGTTACCGAGATCTGCCGGCGCCTCGACGGGATTCCACTCGCCATCGAGCTCGCTGCCGGCCGGGTTTCGGCGATGTCGCCCCAGGAGATCGCCGTCAGATTGGGCGACCGGTTCCGCCTGTTGACCGGCGGTCGCCGAACGGCGGTTCCTCGTCAGCAGACGCTCCACGCGCTCATCGACTGGAGCTGGGACCTCCTGACCGAGGACGATCGGCGCCTTCTTCGGCGCCTCTCGATCTTCGCCGGTGGCTGGACGGCTGCAGCGGCGGCACGCATTGCCGGCGAGGCCGGGAACGAGGTTCGCGGCCGTGGCGCATCGGGAGCCACGGCCGAGGCGGGGATCATCGGGACGCTGGACGGCCTGAGCCGCCTGGTCGACCGGTCGCTGGTGATCGTCGACCGTGGGGCGGCGACCCGCTACCGAATGCTCGAGACCATCCGGCAGTACGCCAGGGAGCAACTGATCGAGCGCGGCGAGGCCGCCGAGATCGCCGACCGCCACCTCGCGTTCTTCGCCGCTCTGGCGGAGGCGGCGGAGCCCGAGCTCCGGGGTCCCAACATGGTGGATTGGCTGGATCGTGTGGATGCCGAGATCGAGAATATCGGCGCGGCGCTCGAATGGGGCCTCGAGGCCGCTCCCGAGACTGCGGTTCGTATGTGCGTCGCGCTGCTCTCCTACTGGCGGGTCCACCTCCCATCCCCGGACAACCAGGAGCGCATCGTCGCGGCAATCGCGGCGGGCCGACGCATCATCGCGGGGCCGCCGGACCCGACCTCGGGGCAGCGGGCGCTCGTGGCGAGGCTGCTCGGCCTGGCGGCCTGGGAATGGGCCTTCGGAGGTAACGCCGAACTCGCCATCGGGTGGGCGGAGGAGGCCTTGACTCTTGCGCGCGCAGGGGATGATCGCCAGGCGCTCATCGCCGCGTCCGTCGGCCACGGAGTGGCAAGCATCTTCACCGGCGCGGACCGCGACCTGCGCAGCTGGCTCGATGAAGTCCTGCGCATCGCGAC
>JBKJVO010000322.1:0-18013 GCA_046717305.1 Candidatus Limnocylindrales bacterium | reverse complement strand
TCCTTCGGCTGATGTCTTGAACACCACCAGCGTAGCGAGGGCTCTCGCCTTGTTCTCAGGCCTGGCTGGACCTCACTCCGCGCCCAGGCCCGGTGTCACGGACGTATCTGGACGAGATCAGCCCCTGTACTCGTTCAGTACGTCCGTTACACATTGATGCCGACGGAGTCCAGGTATTCGGCCGGGTCTGGCGTCGCGCCTGAATCCGCCGGTTGTGCTGCTGACGACACAACCGCGACGAATCGACGGTCCACGGGTCTGCCGGCACGACAAGGCGCGGGTGAACCCACGGGTCGGGCCGTCGAACCCGTCGATTCCGTGTCTGACTCAGCACAGATCGACGAACCCGGGGGCGTCCGTGGACTCGAGGAGGGGTTGACACGTTCGGGTTGTGCGCCAGGCGACACAGCGGGCCGACTGTCCGTCGCTCAGCGGCTATTTGACGATCGTGATGGCCTTCTGGGCGGAGGTCGAGCCGAACTCGGAAGTGGCGACCAGGACGGTGGCCAGGCCGGACCCGGCGGTGACACCGGTCGGGAGCGTCGTCGTGAAGGTCGCGCGGCCGTCGCCTCCCGTGATCGCCTCCTTCGCCACCGGCGGGATGCCGGGGACGGTGAGGCTGAAATTGACCGTTGCGCCCTCGAGCGGCCTCCCGTCGGGATCCGTGACGAGGACGCTCAGCTGGAGCGAAACCGGCAGGGAGGCGACCGAGATGCGGTACGCCGACGCGGTGAGCGTCGAGGTCAGCTCCCCGCTCCCGCGGACGACCGAGAAGATGAGCTCGCCGTTGTTGCCGGCCGGATCCGTGCCGGTGAGCCGGATCCCGTTCGGGCCAGGCTCGAGCGGGAGGTCCAGGACGAACGCGCCGTCCGGTCCCGCCTGACCGGAGATCGACGTCCCGTTCGCCTCATTGCGGGCCAGGAGCGTCGTCCGTGGCTGCGTGGTGCCGCTGATGACGACACTGGGACTATTGATGGTCGCGCCGTCTCCTGGAGCGCTCAGGACGAACTGCGGCGGCTCGGCGTCCAGGATGAACGTGACCACCGGCGAGGCCTCCGACTCGATGCCTGCCTCCATGATCGTGGCCGTGAAATCGTTCCGACCGGGGGTCAGATCCACCGGGACGATCAAGCGGAACGTGGAGCCAACCGGAACCTCGGCGATCGGCGCGGCCGGCTGGCCCTCGAGCCTCAGGTAGATGCGGACGCGAACCGCTGGATCGCCCATGGTGTTATCCTGGATGGGCACATCGAGATCTACACGGAGCTGGTTCGTGTACGGCTCGGTCGGCGAGGCGATCACCGGCGCATCGGCGATCACGAGTTGCGTGCTGGACGGGGCAGGGGTCGCGGTGATCTCGTCCACGAACCCGGACAATGACGCGCTGAGCGCGCCGACGAGCCTCCCGATCCCGCCGGTCGCCGTCGCGAACACGACACCGCCGAGCGCCACGACCGCCACCACGAGGAGCAGCTTTGCCGGCAGGGGGAGCCCGCGCCGCCGCCGCTCGAGGCCGCGTGCTTGCTTCAGCCGGTACGCGTCCGGCGCGGGAACGCGGACCCGCTGCGGCTTGGGGCGGCCCGTGCTCGGCGGGCGGGGTCGAACGTGCGAATCGCGTCCCCCGCGGCGGGTCGTCATCGGGGCCTATCGTCGCACGGATGGGCGCTGGCGGGGTCGCCTGCGCCTGAACGGCGTCGTCCGCGATTCGTCGGGCCGCCCGGGTCTGCCGCGGGCCTCGGCCCTCGCGGCGTTTCGTGGGTCGACCGGTGTACGCTGATGCAGTTCGGTGCTCGCCGGACGGACCTGCAGGAACCCGATGGAGGTTGGGTGGACGGTCGCGATCCCGCGTCCCCGCGGTCGGCCCGGCCCGGTGGGCGCCCAACGTTCGGGCTGGGCCCGATTGCCCGCGTCCCGGCGATGGCCGCGGTCGCACGCCCGATGGCGAATCCAGGCGTCGAGCGCCGAGGCTTCCACGCGACCGATCAGGGTTCCTTCGTCCCCGGCGCCCATGGGGCCGCCACCGCTCGGACCGGCGCCGAGATGGCCCGCGCCCGTGCCTTCGGCCTCCCGAACCTTCGGCGGAACGTCTGCCCGCACTTCTTCATGACCGGCGCTCGCGGAGCGATCCCGATCCATGCGCCGCACCTCCTGAAGGGCCTGGTGCGCCAGGACTCCACCACGTCGCGCTGCCAGCTGCGCGGTGGCGTCCACCTCGAGCAGGGATACGTCAACGACGTTTGCCTCTCGCCGCGCTTCAACCAGTGCATCTTCTACGAGGAAGACCTGTCCGCCCGTTGAGCGCCGCCGGCCGAGCCGCCGGGTATGCGTGGGCGGTTCGCGCGCTCGAGGCGCGCGGCCGGTTCGGGATCCGCCTGGGCCTGGGTCGGACGCGCGCGCTTCTCAGGGAGCTCGGCGATCCACAGCTGGCGTTCCGTGGCGCGCTCGTCGCCGGCACGAACGGGAAGGGGAGCGTCCTGGCCCTCGCGGGGAGCGTGCTTCGGGCCGCCGGGATCCGCGCCGGCGAGACGCCGAAGCCGCACCTCGTGACCTATCGCGAACGGCTCGTGATCGACGGGCAGCCGGTGGATCCGGAGACGTTCGCCCGCCTCGTCGCCGAGGTGCTCCCGGCCGCGGCCCGGGTCGCACGTCGCCACGGCGAGCCCACCGAGTTCGAACTGCTCACAGCCCTGATCTTCCGATGGTTCGCCGAGGAGGGAGTCCGCGTGGCGCTCGTGGAGGTGGGCCTCGGCGGCCGCCTCGACGCCACGCATACGTGGGATGGCGGCGTCGCTGCCATCACGAACGTCGCCCTCGACCACATGGACCGCCTTGGACCAACCGTCGCGGCCATCGCCCGCGAAAAGGCCGCGATCATCGAGCGTGGCGACCTGGCCGTCACCGGGGCGGACGGCGACGCGCTGCCGGTGATCCGGCGGCGGGCCCGCCGGATGGGCGCCTCGCTCCACGAGGCCGCACCGGCGCCCCTGCTCGGCTGGGATCGGGACGGCATCGACGTGGACCTGCCGCGGCTCGGGCGGACGCGCGTCGGGCTGCGGGGCCGCCACCAGGCCGCGAACGTGGCGGTCGCGGATGCCGTCCTCGACGCACTGGACGAGGCGGGCATCGCCCGGACCGATGATGCTGCCCGCCGGCGCGGCTATGCCGAGGCGACCTGGCCGGGCCGGCTGGAGCTGCTCCGCGCCGGCGACCGTGACGTGCTGCTCGACGGTGCGCACAATCCTGCCGGCGCGGCCGCGCTTGCCGTGGCCCTGGACGACCTTCGCCCGATGCTCGAGGGCGGCGGGGAGACGGCTCCGCCGCCCCTCACCCTCGTCGTCGCCTCGATGGGGGACAAGGACGTGGACGGTGTCATCCGGGCCCTTGCCGCGTCGACGGCCATGCGCGGTGCCCGGGTGATCGCCACCTCGCTGGACCTGCCGCGGGCCATGCCGGCAGCGAAGCTCGCGGCGCACTGGCGGGAGGTCGGCGCCGCGCCCGGAATCGCGGGAGTGGCCGCCATCCCGGACGCCGGCGCGGCGATTGCCAGAGCGATCGAGACCGCACGGGGACCGGTGGTCGTCGCCGGGTCGCTGTACCTTGTCGGCGAGGCGCGCCGACGGCTCGTTGATGATCCGCGGCTGCGCGACCCGGAGGACGACCGCGGATGAGCGACCGCCAATGAGCTACCGCCAATGAGCGACCGCCAATGAGCAACCGCGAGGCCCCCGGTCGCCCCGTGCCAGCCGAGGGGAGCGTGCTCGAGGCGCGCCCGGAGCTTGGTGGGGCCCGGAGCACGCCGGCGTTCGCCCTTCCGGACGGCGCGCCGAGCGGGTTGCCGGCCGGTCTCGGCACGACCCGGATCGGCCCTCGCACGTTCGTGTGGGGTACGCGAACGTTCGTCATGGGGATCCTCAACGTCACGCCGGACTCGTTTTCGGGCGACGGGCTTCTGGCGGGTGTCGCGTCCGGCGATCCCGTGGGACGCGCGGTGAGCCTGGCGACCGCGATGGCCGACGCCGGTGCCGATCTTCTCGACGTCGGTGGCGAGTCCAGCCGTCCTGGGCATCCTCAGGTCGATCTGGCCGAGGAGATCGCCAGGGTGGTGCCGGTCATCCGGGCGATCGGTGCCGCGCTCCCGCTCATGCCGATCTCCGTGGACACGACGAAGCCCGCCGTTGCGGCCGCCGCGCTGGACGCGGGAGCGCACCTGGTGAACGACGTGTGGGGCGTCGCCGAGGACGATGCGCTTGTCCGGCTCGCCGCCGAACGGCGCGTCCCGATCGTGCTCATGCACAACCGCGGCGAGGCTCGCTACACGACGCTCCTGCCGGAGATCGTCGCCGACCTCCAGCGCGCGATCGAGCGGGCGCTCCGAGCCGGCGTGCCGTGGGAGAACCTCATCGTCGATCCTGGGTTCGGGTTCGGCAAGACCGCCGAGCACAATCTCGCGCTCCTCCGCGACCTCGGCAGCCTCGCCATCCTGGGTCGCCCGATGGCCCTGGGGACCTCGCGGAAATCGACCCTTGGCCGGATCCTGGACCTGCCCGCGGACCAGCGACTCGAGGCGACCCTGGCGACCACGGCCCTCGCGATCGGCTCCGGCGTGGACGTCGTCCGCGTCCACGATGTCCGCGAGAACGTCCGAGCCGCGCGGATGGCCGACGCAGTCGTCCGTGGCTCGTGGCCGGAGGCGGGTGCCTGATGCCGGACCGGATCGTTCTGGACGGGATGGCCTTCCAGGCCCGCCATGGCGTGTACGACCACGAGAAGGTCACCGCCCAGCGGTTCGAGGTTGACGTCGAACTGCTCCTGGACCTCCAGCCGGCCGGGCTGGAGGACGACCTCGAACGGACCCTCGACTACGGCAGGGTCTACGAGACCGTTCGCGCCATCGTCGAGTCCACCACGTTCAACCTCATCGAGGCGCTCGCGGAGGCCATCGCCCACGAACTGCTCACGGACTTTGCGGCGCTGGACGAGGTCGTCATCCGGGTCCGGAAGCCGGAGGTCAGGCTCGGCGGTCCGCTCGTCCACGCCGGCGTGCAGATCCGCCGGCGCCGCTCGCCCTAGGACCCGCCGCCTGGCAGTCGGGTGTCACAGGTCGTTCGGGCGCGTCCCGAGCGTGACCTGCACGGTCAGCGTCTGGCTGCCGCGGACGATCTCGAGGTCCACGGTCTGACCGGGCGAGAACCCGGCAAGGACGAGATCCAGCGGGTGCTCCAAATCGATCCCGTGGCCGCCGATTCTGACGATCACGTCCCCATCCCGAACGCCCGCCTTGTCCGCCGGACCGCCGGGGATGACCGCGTCGAGGGTCTCGCCGGACTGACCCTGTGCCGGGTTCACCAGCGCACCATGGTCAACGGTCAGGCGCTCCTCCTCCTGGACCCGGCGGTCAACGGGGAGGTAGCGGACGCCGATGTACGGACGGGACAGCTCGTGGCCGGCGAGCGCCTGCTGCATGATCGGGCGGGCGATGTCGATGGGGATCGCGAACCCGATCCCGGTCGAATCTGTCGCCACGGCGGTGTTGATCCCGATCACGTTCCCGACCGCGTCGAGGAGCGGCCCGCCGCTGTTGCCGGGGTTGATCGCGGCGTCCGTCTGGATGAGGTTCGTCAGGCGATCGCCGCTCTGGACGGTAACGGCCCGGCCGGTCGCCGAGATGATGCCGCTGGTCACCGAGTTCGAGTATGTCCCGAGCGGGCTCCCGATCGCGATCGCGAGCTGCCCGACCTCGAGGTCCGCGGACGAGCCCATCACCGCCGCGGTCAGGCCGTCCGCCTGGATCTTCACGATCGCGAGATCGGTCAGGGTGTCGATGCCGTAGACGGAGCCCTCGAACTGCCGGCCATCCCGCAGCTCAACCGTGAGCGAATCGGCGGTGTTGCCGTTGGCATCGGTGACGACGTGCCGGTTCGTCAGGATCCAGCCACCGGCGTCGAAGATGATCCCGGAGCCGACTCCCGCGTCGGGGATCGTGCCACCGGACGGGTCTGTCGCGGTCCCCGAGACGAGGATCCGGACCACTGCTGGACCGGCCCTGGCGGCTGCATCGATGACCGCCGACGACTCGTCGATCGTGACCGGCTGGCGCGAGCCGGTCGTGATCGCGGAGACTCCATCGGGGACGGTGGTGCCGGGGTCCAGGGCGCCGCTGCCCTTCAGGGCGAGGAAGGTTCCGCCCGAGGCAAGGATCGCCGACAGAAGCGAGACGGCGACGAGGCTTCCGGGGCCTATGCCTGTGCCGGCCCGGCGCGGCGCGGACGACCCGGCCGGGCCCTCCCCGGCCCCCCCGGCCGGTTCCTGACCGGCAGATTCCTGCGCGGACGGGTCCTGCGCGCTGGCGACGGGCGGGTCCGTCCAGGCGGATGCCGCCCAGTCCGGCCGCGGCTCGGGCTGCGGTGCGTACGCAGCGGTCACGGCTTCGTCGCCGGACTTGTCCGGCTCGGCGGCAGCGTCCGCGTTGCCGGGATGGTCGTTCGGATCGGTCATGCCCTTGCGCCGCCCTGCTTGTTCATGGGGGCGCCGGACGATGGGGATACGTCCGGCGGGAGAGGATGCTGCTCATCCTGCGGTGTCCGGGTTCAGCCGCGGCCCCCCGATGGATGAAGAATCCGCCACCAGATGCTTATCCGATTCGTCGGCGAGCCCGGCTGCGCGGGCTGCATCGCCTGTCCGCGGGTCCCGCGGGAGGGTCACCGTGAACGTGGATCCCGCGCCCAGCCGGCTCTCGACGGCCACGCTGCCGCCGTGCATTTCGACGATGCTCTGGACGATCGCCAGGCCCAGGCCGCTGCCGCTCCCGCGTGCCTCGTTGGCGAGGGTCCCGCGATAGAAGCGCTCGAAGATCCGTGGCAGCTCGTCCGGCGCGATACCGACACCCGAGTCGGCGACCTCGATGCGCGCACCGTCGGATACTGCCGCGACATCCACGGCGATGCGGCCGCCGCGTGACGTGAACTTGACAGCGTTGCCGACGAGGTTCGCGACCACCTGCCCAATTCGGACTGGGTCGTGGCGAACTCGCACCGGGTGCTCCGGAAGATGCACGGTGAGCTCCACGCCGCGCCGCCGCGCCGCCGTCTCGGCCTGGTCCACGGCCTGTTCGACGGTCGCCCGGAGGTCGTCCGGGCGCAGGTCCAGGAGGAGGAGCCCGGAATCAAGCTTCGACAGCTCCAGGAGGTTCTGGGCGAGCCAGTCCAGCCGTCCCAGCTGCACGCCGCTGGCCTCGAGGAATTCGGCGCGAGCGACGGGGTCCTCGCCGGCTCGCTCCAGGAGCAGCTCGTTGAACGTCCGCAGGGCCGCAATCGGCGTGCGCAGCTCGTGCGAGACGTCGGCCAGGAAGTCGCGGCTCCGGTCGCGGTCCCGCCGGATGATCTCGACGCTCTCCTGGACACGGTCCGCCATGGCGTTGAACTGAAGCGCGAGCTCGGTCAGCTCGGACGCCCCGGCGGCCGCCGCGTCCACCGGCACGCGCCGGGCCAGATCGCCTTCGGCGAGGCCACGACTCGCCTCCGTGAGACGGCGCAGCGGGGTCGTGAAGCGGCGTGCCAGCGTCGCGGCGGCGACGATCGAGACCGCGAGGGAAAGGATCCCGATGATTGCGAGGAGGCCCGTGGTGGCCGTGATCGCGGTCGCCCGATAAGTGTAGGGGTTGGAGAGCGTGACCTCCACGACGTACGTCGAGAGCGTGCCGGTCACCGTGTAGACGACCTCGTCGCTCGTGATCGGCTCGCGCGTCTGGCCGGCGGGCGCCACGGCCTCCAGGAGGGCCGTGAATTCCCCGTTGTTAGCCGGCGCGAACGCGCTGCCGGCCGTCGTCCCCAGCCGGATCCGGACGTCCGCCTTCGCCAGGCGGTCCGCGAGGATCCGTTGCTGGCTCGTGCGGCCGAGCTCCACGACGACCGCCGGGTCCACCACGCCAGACTCGCCAACGACAGGCCGCAGGCCGCTGGCTCCCTCGGCCACGAGCGCCACGTACTGGGCCACCCCGATGGATCGTGCCGTGAGGTCCTCGCGCTGCTGCTGGTCAAAGTAGTCGCCCAGGCGGTTCAGCACGAGGGTGGTCACGAGCGTCAGGGTCAGTGCGAGGATCGCGACGAACGCCAGCGTCAGGCGACCCTGGAACGAGTGGGGCATGACCTTGCGCGCCACGCGGGCCCGGACAGAGCCGAACGCCGCCGGTTCCGGCGGCGCGTCGATCAGGGCAGCGGGTTCGCCGTCCGCCACGGGTCCGCCCGCCTAGCGCTCGGCGAACGCATATCCGACGCCCCGAATCGTCTGGACGAACAGGGGTCGGGAAGGATCGTCCTCGATCTTGTCGCGCAGGTGGCTCACATGGACGTTGATCGTCTTCTCGTCCTGGTCGAGCGCCTCGTAGTCGCGGAGGAGCTCCAGGAGCTCGGATCGCGTGTAGACGCGACCCGGGCGGCTGGCGAGATGCCGAAGGATCTCGAATTCGGTCGGCGTCAGGCTGATCCGGCGCTGCCCGCGCTGGACCCGCCGGCGCTCGAGATCGATGACGAGGTCGTCGTGGCGGATGACACGCCCACCGCCCGCGTCGGCGAGGTCCCCGTAGGCCCGGCGCAGGAGCGCCTTGACCCGACTGAGGAGTTCGCGGAGCCCAAACGGCTTCGTGACGTAATCGTCGGCGCCCAGCTCCAGGCCGATGACCTTGTCCACCTCGTCGTCGCGCGCCGTGAGCATCAGGACGGGAGCCTTCGAGCCCGCGGCACGAAGGCGGCGAAGGACCTCGAAGCCGTCGATCCCGGGCAGGCGGACGTCCAGGATGACCAGATCGGGCGCCTGTCCGACCGCGATCTCCAGGCCCTCGTCCCCGGAGCGGGCGAGGACGACCGTATACCCCTCCTGCTGGAGGGCGTACTCGATCCCGCGGGCGACGGCGTGCTCGTCCTCGACGACGAGGATGGTGGAGGACATCGTGTCGATCCTACACCGGGGTCCGCGCGGGCCCCGGAAACGAGCCCGTGTTACCGTGGCCCCTCAGCTTTCCGGAGGCCCAGCCCACACATGTCCACATCGCGCCCTTCCCTCGCGGCCGCGCCCCGTGACGTCACCGGCAAGGCCGTCATGCGCCTGCGCAAGGCCGGCCAGCTCCCCGCGGTCGTGTTCGGTCACGGACTCGAGTCCACGAACGTCACGGTGGACGCCCACGAGTTCGAGCTCCTTCGCCGGAAGACCAGCCCGAATACCCTCGTGGACCTCTCGATCGATGGCAACAAGCCACGGCCCGTCCTCGTCCACGGCGTCCAGCTTCACCGGGTCACCCAGCGACCGCTCCATGCGGACCTGTTCGTGGTCCGGATGACGGAAGAGCTGACGGTGGACGTCCCGCTCGTCGCGACCGGTGAGTCGGACGCCGTGAAGACCCACGGCGGCACGCTCCTTCATCCGATCGAGCACGTGCGAGTGAAGGCCCTGCCGGATCGTCTGCCCCAGTCGATCACGTACGACGTGACGTCGCTGGCGACCTTCGACGACGTGATCCACCTCCGCGATCTCACGATTCCGGCGGACGTCACGCTCCTGACGGACCCGGACGAGATCGTCGCGAAGGTGATCCCGCCGCGCGTCGAGGAGGTCGTCGTTGCAGCCCCCGTCGAGGGCGAGGCTGCGACCGCCGAGGGCGAGGCAGCCGAGCCTGGTGCCGGCGCGGACGAGGGTTCGTCCGCAGGCTGATCCGGGCGACCGGGTCCGAGTTGGCGGCACGGCGCTCAACCCTGCCGGGTCCTCAATGGCCCGCCGGTCTCAGTTGCCGGCCCGGCCCGTCACGTACACGACCGGGAGTCGCAGCCGGAGATCGCGCGGCGGCAGCGCCCCGAGGCGCTCCAGGAGCCGGCGGCGCACCGCGCGGCGCTCGCGCTGGACGAGGTCGTCGAACAGCGATTCCTCGGAGAATCGCTCCATGAAGTCCACATAAGACCGCGGCGTCCAGCGGTGGACGAGCACGTCCGCCCGAGCTCGGACCTTGCGAAAGCCGGCACGCCGCAGCCCATCGGCGGCCGCCCGGGGGCTCGCCGCGTCACCTGATCCGGAGTCCGGTTCCGGGGGATCGAATCCGAACTCTTCGAAGACCTCGTCGAACACGCGGTCCGGCGGATCCACCTCGCCGTGGCTGCGGAGCCACGTCACATATCCGAACGGGGCGCCAGGCCGGAGGACCCGCCTGGTCTCGCGAAGGGCCGCGGCGCGATCCGGCACGAGCTGGAGCACGAACGACGACATCGCGAGATCGAAGGTCGAATCGGCGAACGGAAGGCGATCGGCGAACGCGACGGTCGTGCTAAACCGAGTCCGCGCTTCCGGGGACATGCGTCGATCCGCCTCACGGGCCGCCCAGGCCGCCATCTCCGACGATGCATCGATGCCGGACACTCGCGTCGCCGGCCAGCGCTCGAGCGCCTCGATGGCGAGGGTTCCCGTGCCCGTCCCGAGATCGAGAAGATGGGGGGCGCCCGCGGGCACCAATGGGGCGAGCTCGTCCAGCAGGCGCACGGCGGCCGGCCGGATGACCGGCGCCCAGTGGCGGGCATAGCCGTCCGCGATCCGGTCGTAGCGGGCGCCCTGATCTTCGGTCACGGTGGGTTCATGGTAGCCGCGAGAGGCAGCGACGACCCCTCCCGGACCCGCCGTCGACCACAGCCACGCGCACGCGCAAGCGCCCAGATGTCAACTCGACACCCGGTGACGCCTCGGCAACCCCGGCGGCTCGAACGCCCGCCCGCGTGCGGCTCCGGCGTCCGAGGTGAGCGTGCTTGCCGGGTGCACAGGGGCTTGGTCGGCGGGGCTGGGCCGATCGCCGGTCGAACAGCGAACCGAGTCGTCCTCCGATGTCGATCTGACACGAGTTCGGCGATCTGACACGAGTGTCACGATCTGGCCCGACTTCCCCGCCCATGCGCCAGGTGGGCGCTCGCGCCGCGGCTACACTCCGGACGTGTCCCTCGACCGACTGCCGTTCCCGCCGCCGCTCGAGCCGATGCTCGCGAAGGCATCGGACGGGCTCCCGGACGGCGACGGCTGGCTGTACGAGCCAAAGTGGGACGGCTTCCGCGCCATCGTGTTCCGTGACGGGGACGAGACCCTCATCCAGTCGCGAGACCTGAAGCCCCTGGACCGCTACTTCCCGGAGCTTGCGGCGCCACTGTGCGCGTCCCTTCCGGAGCGCTGCGTGATGGACGGCGAGGTCGTGATCTCCACGGGCGGCGCGCTCGATTTCGAGGCGCTCCTGCTCCGGATCCACCCCGCTGCCTCGCGGGTGAAGATGCTGGCCGCGGAATCTCCGGCCTCGTTCGTGGCGTGGGACCTCCTGGCGCTCGGAGACGAGGACCTTCGCGCCGTGCCGCAGGGCGAACGCCGGACGCGCCTGGAGGGCGCTCTGCGCGACGCGGCGCCGCCCATCCACCTGACCCCGGCCACCCGCGATCGGGCCCTCGCGGCTGAGTGGTTCGAGCACTTCGAGGGCGCCGGTCTTGATGGCGTGGTCGCGAAGCGCCTCGATGCGCCCTATCAGCCGGGCAAGCGGGCGATGCTGAAGATCAAGCACCAACGCACCGCGGATTGCGTGGTCGCGGGGTTCCGCTGGCACAAGAACGGACCGGGGACGCACGTCGGTTCGCTGCTCCTCGGCCTCTTCGACGACGAAGGCTCGCTCCACCACGTCGGGATCACGTCATCGTTTACCTGGGAGCGGCGGGCCTCACTACTCGAGGAGCTTCAGCCGCTCCGGGCCCGCGCCATCGAGGAGCACCCGTGGCGCGAGTGGGCCGAGTGGGCGGGCCACGGCGATGCCGACGCCTCGGGACAGCGCCTGCCCGGCGCAACCTCCCGCTGGAACCGCGGCAAGGACCTCTCGTGGGAGGCGCTCCGACCGGAGTGTGTCGTCGAGGTCGCCTACAACCACCTCCAGGGCACGCGCTTCCGGCACGCGACGACCTTCCGGCGCTGGCGGCCCGACAAGCCGCCGTCCGACTGCCGCTACGACCAGCTCGAGGAGACCGCCCCGTTCGAGATCGCCCGGATCTTCGGGACGGACTGAGCCGGGCCGGGCAGCGCCCTACCTGATGCCAAGACGGCGTTCCAGTTCGGCGACTTCGCCTACAGCACCGCCACCGCACTCGTGTTGACCGTCTCCAGCGTGAACGGGTCGAAGACGGGCATGCGCTACTTCGCCCACGGGTCGTAGTCGGGGTCGAGGCGTTCCTGCGGCGGGCGATCCGCTTCCGGGACGTGCGTGAGGTTGACCCGGACCCGGTACCAGAGGGACGAGCGGCCGCGCATGCCATCCACGAGGACGTCGGCCGGCTCCAGCACAGCGGCCGCCGCCGGCCAGCGGTCCTTCCAGCGCTCGAGGCCCGCCAGCGCCTCCTCCTTGCTCGCCGCCCGTGAGATCTCGATCACGGGGATCGCGGACTTCCGGCGGCCCGTGGGCGTCGGTCGCGTCCCGCCCTCCACGAGCGCCGCCTGCGCGGCGGTGAACCTCCGTTCCAGCGCCGCGCGCGACTTCTCCCGCTGCGCCCCGGCCTCGGGCGAGTCGTAGTCGGCGGCCGCGCGTCGCTGCCGAGACGGCTGGACCCGGGGCGGCTCGCCCTCCTGCTTGCGGTAGTTCGGCGGCCAGGGCGCATCGCCGAGGCCCTCCGTCTCATCGCGCCGGGAGAGCTCCAGCAACGCCTCCAGCGACCCGACGGCTTCATCGATCCCCGCCCCCGGATCGCCGATCGCCGCGAACCGCGCCGGGACCGTCCGGATCGTGAACTCCTGGGCGTCGCAGGTCGGCACCTCGTCCCACGAGAGCGGCGTCGAGACACGGGCATCGGGCAGCGGCCGGACGGAGTACGCGGACGCCACGGTCCGATCCTTGGCGTTCTGGTTGTAGTCGAGGAAGACGCCGTGACGCTCCTCCTTCCACCATTTCGATGTCGCGATGGCCGGCGCCCGCCGCTCCACGTCCCGGGCGAGCGCGAGGGCGGCCCGGCGGACCTCCGGATACGTCCAGCGTGGCTCGATCCGGACGTTGACGTGAATCCCGCGTGAGCCGGAGGTCTTCGGCCAGCCGACGAGGCCGACTGCCTCCAGCGCCTCCTTCACGACCATGGCGACATCGCGGATCTGCGGCCACTCCACGCCCGGGACCGGGTCCAGGTCCACGCGAAGCTCATCGGGATGGTCCAGGTCGTCGGCGCGAACCGGGTGCGGGTTCAGGTCGATGCAGCCAAGGTTGACGATCCAGGCGAGGCCCGCAGCATCGTCCAGGACTATCTCGTCCGCCGTCCGGCCGGACGGAAACGACAGCGTGGCCACGCGGAGCCAGTCCGGCCGGTTGTCCGGGGCCCGCTTCTGGAAGAAGGCCTCGCCGGCCGCCCCGTTGACGAACCGCTTCAGCGCCATCGGGCGGTCGCGCACCCCCCGCAGCGCCCCGTCCGCGACCGCGAGGTAGTACCGCACGAGGTCCAGCTTCGAGACGCCGGCCTCGGCGAAGAAGACCTTGTCCGGGTTCGAGATCGAGACCTCACGGTCGCCGATCCGGATGATCTCGGGTTGTGCAGGCACGGGTGAGACGATACCCCCTCGACATCGCCGGCCCCACCCCGGATGATCGGGTCGACCCCGGGACCGCCGCCGGCCCGATGTCGATTCGCCACGGACCCAAACGTCGTAGCTGCAGGCGGCGCGCGCCGCACCACACGGAGAACCAGGCCCATGCAGTACCTGCTCCTCATCTACGAAGCCGAGACGGCTCCCGGCTCAGGGCCAGGGGAAGCCGACATGAACAGCGAGCTCGCGGCGTACGGCGCCTTCACTCGCGAGACGCGGGAGCGCGGTCAGTTCGTCGCCGGCGAGGCCCTCGAACCAACCTCGACCGCGACCTCGGTGCGGGTCGTGGATGGCCAGGTGTCCGTCACCGATGGACCGTTCGCGGAGACCAAGGAAGCACTCGGCGGGTTCTACCTGCTCGAATGCGCCGACCTCGACGAGGCCATCGAGATGGCCGCCAAGATCCCCGCTGCCAGACACGGGACGATCGAGGTCCGCCCGATCTTTTCCCTCCCGCCCGACGACGGAGCCGCCAGCCGGGGCGAACCGAGCTGACCGAGCCGCCTGTCACGAACGAGGTCGTCGCGCGCCTGTTTCGCGAGGAGTCCGGACGCGTCATCGCGACGCTGATCCGCGCGACCGGGGACTTCGACCTGGCTGAGGAGGCGGTCCAGGACGCGTTCGTGACGGCGCTGGAGCGCTGGTCTCGGGACGGGGTGCCGCCGAACCCGGGCGCGTGGATCACGACCACGGCCCGGAACCGCGCCATCGATCGGCTTCGCCGGAGGCGCCGCCTCGTCGAGAAGACCGAACAGCTTGGCCGTGAACAGCTCGTCGACGAGGAGCTGCGGGCCGTGGAACCGGGAGAGGAGGCCGACGCGATGCCGATCGACGATGATCGACTCCGGCTGATCTTCACGTGCTGCCATCCGGCGCTCCCGCTGGACGCCCGGGTCGCGCTCACCCTCCGGACGCTCGGCGGGCTGCAGACTCCGGAGATCGCCCGCGCGTTCCTCGTCCCGGAGACGACACTCGCCCAGCGGCTGGTCCGCGCCAAGAAGAAGATCCGCGACGCCGGCATTTCCTACCGCGTCCCCCCGGATCACCTCCTCCCGGAGCGCCTCGACGGGGTTCTCCAGGTGCTCTACCTCGTCTTCAACGAGGGCTACGGGGCGTCGTCGGGCGAAGGGCTCATCCGGCGCGATCTGTCCGCCGAGGCGATCCGGCTGGCGCGGGTCCTGGTTGCCCTCATGCCGGACGAGCCCGAGGCCCTCGGGCTTCTCGCGCTGATGCTCCTCCACGACGCCAGGAGGGACGCCCGCGTGGGCCCCGACGGCGCCCTCGTGCTGCTGGACGATCAGGATCGCGCCCGATGGGATCACGAGCGGATCCGCGAGGGCGTCGCGCTGATGGAGCGGGCGCTCCGGATGCGAGCTCGCGGCCCGTACCAGCTTCAGGCCGCCATTGCCGCGCTCCACGACGAGGCCGCAACCCCCGCCGCCACCGACTGGGCGCAGATCGCCGCGCTCTACGGAGAGCTGGAGCGACGCTCGCCGTCCCCGGTCGTGGCACTCAACCAGGCCGTCGCCGTGGCGATGGCCGAGGGATTCGAGGTTGGCCTCGCCCGCATGGACCGGATCGCTGCGACCGGCGTCCTCGACGACTACCCGTACCTCCACGCCGCGCGCGCGGACCTGCTGCGGCGGCTCGGCCGGCTCGACGACGCGCGCGTCGCGTACGAACGGGCCCTCGGCCTCACCGCGAACGCCGCCGAGCGACGCTTCCTGCGCCGCCGTCTCGTGGAGGTCGGTGCCTGACGCCGTGCCACGCAGCTCGCTGGCTGGACCGGTCCTCCGTCGTCCCCGCGCAATGTGCTATCGTGGCATGACTTGGTGACATTCAGATAGATTTGAGTAGATTTCGTGCGTCGCGCGGCGTCCCGAGACATCGACTGGATCAGTCTTTCCGAGGCCGGCAGGCTCCTCGGCGTCTCTCCTGCGACCATGCGGCGCTGGGGAGACTCGGGACGCCTTCGAGTGTTCATGACGCCGGGCGGACACCGGCGATTCTCCCGCTCCGCCCTGCAGCGGCTGCTGCCGTCGGAGCGTCCGGGCCGCCCATCGCTCGGAAGCTCCGGCCTGACCCCGGCGAGGATGTCCCGAACGTATCGTCGCGCGAGCCCGGCGGTGTCGGCGGAGTTGCCATGGGTCCTCACGCTCACGGACGAGCAGCGCCGGCTGTTTCGGGCGCATGGCCAGGTCCTCGCCGCCCGTGTGCTGCAGCACCTCGACGCACCGGAGCCTGAAGCCGCCGCCAGGCTGCTGCGGGAGGCCGCCTCCGGGGCGGCCGCCTACGGCCGAGCCGCCGCATCGGCTGGGTTGTCCCTCAGCCAGACGGTCGAGGGCTTTCTCCACTTCCGCGCGCCGTTCCACCACGAACTCGCCGCAGCGGCACGCAGGCGGGGCTTCGACACCCGGGAGGCGATGGACCTTCTCGCTTCCGCGGAAGGGGCGATGGACCAGCTCATCGTGGCGACGATGACCGGGCACAGCCTCGAGGCGGTTCGTCAAGGTCGAACGGCCCGCGCTCGAACGGATCGCGCACGACCGGTTGGCCCGGACGCTGGCGACGTATCCGAATGATGCCCGCTGCCCGTCCCCCGCACGCCCTCGTGGCACACGCTCGCCGCGTTCCGGCTCGCGAACGGGAGCACCTCGCCGGTCTGATAGCGGAGGCTCGCGTGCCCGGACTCCTCCTCCAGACCTGCCACCGCGTTGAGCTCTACACGGCCGGTGCCTGGGAGGCTCCCGAGCTCGGCGCCGATCTTCCCGACGGAGTCGAGGTCATGGTCGGCGATGAGGTGGTCCGCCATGCCATTGCGGTGGCTGTCGGCCTGGATTCGGTGATGCTCGGCGAGGACCAGATCCTCCACCAGCTCCGGACGGCGACCGCCGAGGCTCGACGAGCAGGTGGTTTCGATCCGGTCCTGGATCGACTGATGAGCGTCGCGCTGCGGGCCGGTCGACAGGCGCGTTCCTGGCGCTCGGGGCCGCGGCCCTCATTGGCAGATGCCGCGATCGCCGCCGCAGAGCGCCGGGTCGGATCCGTGTCGGGGCGTCGCGTCCTGGTGGTCGGGACCGGGGAGATGGGTCGCCTCACCGTGGACGTGGCGAAGGCCAGGGGCGCGGTGGTGACGGTGGCGAGCAGGACCATCGACCGCGCCATGGCCGTGGCGCGCAGCGCCGGGATCGAGTTCCTGCAGCTCGACCCGGGCCCCGCCCTTCGAGACATGACCGCCATCGTCGTTGCGCTTCGTGGTTCGTGGGGACTGGCACCCGGCACGGTGGAGCACCTGCTGGCGAGCACGGCAGTCGTCGTGGACCTGTCCGTACCGGCAGCCCTATCTGAGCCCGCGGCGATCGCCCTCGGCGCGCGGTTCGTGTCGGTGGATGATCTGGCGGGAGAGCCGCGCTTCCTCGACGAGCCTGCCGACGTGGCCCGGTTGCACGCCCTCGTCGAAGCGACGCTGCTCGAGTTCCGCAACTGGCTCGACGGCGGCGATCGCCGGGCGGCAGCGCGCCTTCTCGCGGAGCAAGCCGAGACCGAGCGTCTCGTGGCGATCGACCAGCTCTGGAGGAATCTGCCGTCACTGGAGCCGGAAGCCCGGATCGCGATCGAGCGGATGAGTCGCCATCTGACCCGCAGGCTCCTCCGCGAGCCCCTGGAGCGACTCGGGCGCGATTCGGACGACCGGATCGAGCGGGCCGCACGAGAGCTGTTCGACCTGTGATCGCGCCAGAGGTCCGGATCGGCACGCGCGGCAGCGCGCTTGCGCTCGCGCAGGCCGCCCTGGTGGCGGCCGCGCTCGAGTTCGTGGGTGCCCGCACTCGCCTGGTCCTGGTCGAGACCGCGGGCGACCGGCGGGCGCCGGACACGGCGTGGGGTGAAGGCGCGTTCGTCACGGCGCTCGAGCAGGAGCTGCTGGCCGGTCGCGTCGACGTCGCGGTCCACAGCGCCAAGGACGTGCCCACGGACGAGGAGCCGCGCCTGCGAATCGGCGCCTACCTGCCGCGTGCCGATCCCCGGGACGCGCTCGTCGTCCGGACGGGTCTGAGGCGCAGCCTCGACAGCCTGCCGGTCGGCGCGCGGATCGGGACGGACAGTCCCAGGAGAACCGGTTTCCTTCTGGCCCGGCGGCCGGATCTCGACGTGCGGCCGCTCCACGGCAATGTCGACACCCGCCTGCGACGCCTCGACGAGGGCGAGGCGGACGCGCTCGTCCTCGCCTGCGCCGGACTGGACCGCCTGGGCCTGGGAGACCGGATCGCGGAGCGGCTTGATCCGGAGATCATGCCGCCGGCGCCGGGCCAGGGGGCAGTGGCGGTGCAGGTTCGAGCGGACGACGAGGATCTGCTGCAGGTCGTGGGCGCCATCGACGACCGAACGACTCGCCTTG
>JBKJVO010000321.1:0-10879 GCA_046717305.1 Candidatus Limnocylindrales bacterium | reverse complement strand
GCTCGGCATCTCGAAGGACTGGGGCACCACCGGCTACGTCGTCAACACCAAGAACGCGACCAAGCCGATGACGTCCTGGAAGGATTACTTCGACATGGCCCAGGGCGAGCTGTCAGGGAAGGTCATGATCCATGACTACCAGCTGACGGCGATCGGAAACGCCCTCAAGTACCACGGCTACTCGTTCAATTCGGTGGACCCGAACGAGCTCGACAAGGCGGAGGAAGTCCTCCTCGCGACGAAGCCCCACTTCTTCGCGATCAGCTCGGACTACCAGCCGCCGATGCGAGCCGGCGACGCCTGGGTCGCGATGGCCTGGACCGGCGACGCCGCCCAGCTCAACCGCGACATCCCGGACATCAAGTACGTGATCGGGTCCGAGGGCGGTGAGATCTGGTCTGACTTCTTCGCCGTCGTCACCGGGGCCGCGCATCGCGATGCCGCGTACGCGTTCCTGGACTACATGGCGGTGCCGAAAGTCATGGCGGCCGATGCGGCCTTCCACGGGTACCCGATCGTCGACTCGGAGGGCATTGCGCTGCTGCCCGCCGAGTTCACGTCGAACCCGATCATCTATCCGGACGCGAAGCTGCTGTCCCCGCTCGAGTTCGGGGCGGCCGTGACGCTGACGGACCAGAACCGCGCGGACCTCTGGAACCGCGTCAAGTCGGCCTGATCGCCGACACCGCAGGCTGATGAGCGATCCCAGGGGGCGTGGCGACGGGAGCAACGGGCGGGCAGCGGGCGCGGTCACCGCGCTGCTGCTCGTTCCGACGACGGTCTGGTACCTGTTCCTGCTCGTGGTCCCCCTCGGGATCCTCATCGTCTTCAGCCTCGGAACCCGGAGCGACGTCGGTGGGTATACCCCAGGCCTGACGGTCCAGAACTACCTGGACCTTCCGACCCGCTGGCCGTCATTCCAGAACACCCTCTCACTCGCGCTGATCGGGACGGTCCTGTGCGCCCTGGTCGCATATCCCCTCGCGTACTACTTCGCGACCCGTGCCGGCCAGAAGCGCACGGTCCTGCTGATCCTCGTGATCCTGCCGTTCTGGACGAGCTTCCTGATCCGAACCTACGCCTGGCTCCAGATCCTGGGGTCGAACGGCATCCCGGCGTTCCTCGAGACGCTCGGGGTGGATCCCAAGCCGGTATTGCTCAACACCCGCGCCACCGTGCTGCTGGGAATCGTCTACAACTACCTGCCGCTCATGGTCTTCCCGCTGTACGTGAGCCTGGAGCGGCTGGACAAGCGCCTCCTTGAGGCGTCCAAGGATCTGGGTGCGAACCGGGTCCGAACGTTTCTGCAGGTGACGCTGCCCCTCACCGCACCCGGCCTGGTGAGCGGGGCCCTGCTCGTGTTCATCCCGATGATGGGCGAGTACATCATCCCGTCCATCCTGGGCGGCGGGAAGGTCTATTTCGTGGGCAACGCCCTCGTGGACCTCTTCCTTCAGTCGAGGAACTGGCCGCTCGGCTCGGCGGCCGCGATCGGCCTCATCGCGCTGGTCGTCGCGACGGTGAGCGTCTACCTGCGCCTCACCCGGGTGCGCGGCGGGCGTGAGGTGAGCGTCCTCTGATGACCGCTGAAACGCTCCCTGCAAACGCGCCGGGGGCCGGGGCGCGGAAGCGCATCGCGCAACCTGGGCTCGGGGCGGACCGGCTCTTCCGGGCGCACACCGCGCTTGTCTTCCTCTTCCTGTACGTCCCCATCGGCCTCGTGGTCCTGTTCAGCTTCACGGCCGGGGATTACGCTGGCGAGTTGCGTGGGATCTCGGTGCGCTGGTACGAGGCAGCCTTCACGAACCAGTTCGTGACGCGCGCCCTGACGAGCAGCCTGACCGTCGGGCTGCTCACGGCACTCCTGTCCACGGTCTTCGGCACGATCGCGGCACTCGCGCTCCAGCGGGTACGGCCAGGACTCCGCGCCGTCTACGACACGCTCACCTACGTCGCCATCGTGATCCCGGGGATCGTGATCGGCATCGCCTCGCTCGTCTTCTTCGTGAACGTCTTCGGCTTCCTGAACCCGTGGCTCGCGAGCGCCTGGCCGGCCGCGCTCGGGGAGGCACCGCAACTGGCCCCGGGGCTTCACACGATCGTGGGCGCCCACACCGTCTTCGCGATGGCCCTCGTGATCGTCCTCGTGAGGGCGCGGCTCGCGGGCATGGACCGGACGATGGTGGAGGCATCGGCGGATCTGTTCGCCACCCCGTGGCGAACGTTCCGGCAGATCACGCTGCCCCAGCTCTCGCCGGCGATCCTGGCCGGCTTCCTCCTGTCGTTCACGTTCAGCTTCGACGAGTACGTCATCACCTCGTTCGTGAAGGGGAACGTGACCACGCTCCCGATCTACGTCTTCTCGTCGATCCGCCGTCCGCCGGTCAAGCCGGACATCAATGCCATCGCGACGGTGATCCTGGCCTTCACGCTCCTGATGCTGCTCGCCGGCTGGCTGGTCTACCGGCGCAGCGAGCGGCGCACGGGATCCTCGATCGTGATGGGAGGAGCGACCGATGCCTGACGACGGCCTTGACCTCGTGGACGCATCACGCGGGCCGACGGCTTCGCAGGCCGCGGGCCTCACGCTCGCTGCTGCTCGGACGATCATCGGGGCGGGCCTCGCGGAGGCGCGGACCATGGGCGTCGCGATGTCCGTCGCGGTCGTGGATTCGGGCGGCCAGCTCGTCGCGTTCGAGCGAATGGACGGGGCGGACCTCGTCACGATCACACTCGCCCAGGACAAGGCGTGGACCGCGCTCGTGAACCGGATGCCGACTGGAGATCTGAGTCCGATGGTCCAGCCCGGCGCCGAGTTCTACGGGTACCACACGATCAAGGGTGGCCGGACGATCATCTTCGCCGGCGGCCTGCCACTCCAGCGTGACGGCGTGCTCGTGGGCGCCGTGGGTGTGAGCGGCGGCGATTCGGCACAGGATCGGCAGGCAGTCGAGGCCGCCGCGGCCGCGTTCGTCGGACCCGCGACGCGCTGAGGCGCCACTTCTCCGCGAAGGTCCGACACCAGATCGACATGGCAGGACGACTCGGCGCCATGCCGGCACAGTCGGTCGCCGATCCGAGACGACCTGGCGTTCGCGGTGTGTTCAGCCAGGCTCACGAGACATGCGTGGAGGTCCCGGTGAGGCCCGCGGACAAGCCGAGTCGTCCACAGGTGGGAATCTGGCAACTCGAGCGAGGGAAGCTCGAGTGGAAGGAGCCTGGACTGGTGCGGCGCTACGCGGTGGCGACCGGCTGGCCATCGGGGGACCGCAGGCCGGCTTCGGCGGCGAGGAGCTCGGCCTTGTCGGTCTGCTCCCACGGGAGGTCGAGGTCAGTCCGGCCGAAGTGGCCGTACGCGGCGGTCTGCCGGTAGATCGGCCGGCGGAGATCCAGCGCCGCGATGATCGCCGCGGGCCGAAGATCGAAGTGGCGGCCGACGAGCGCCTCGATCGTGGCATCGGGCACGTGGTTCGTCCCGAACGTCTCGATCGACACGGACAGCGGCCGGGCGATCCCGATCCCGTAGGCGATCTCGATCTCGAACCGATCCGCGAGGCCGGCCGCGACGACGTTCTTGGCCACCCAGCGGGCGGCATACGCGCCCGAGCGGTCGACCTTCGTCGGATCCTTGCCGGAGAACGCGCCGCCGCCATGGCGGGCCATCCCGCCGTACGAGTCCACGATGATCTTCCGCCCGGTCAGACCGGCGTCGCCCATCGGCCCGCCGACGACGAACCGGCCCGTCGGGTTGACGTGCATGACCGGGTCCGTCTCGCGCAGGTCGGCGGGGATCGTCGGCAGGATCACGGACTCCACGAGCTCGTCGTGGAGGCGCTCCATCCGGACGTCGGGGTCGTGCTGCGCCGACAGAACGACCGTCTGGAAACGGACCGGACGCCCGTGCTCGTACTCGACCGTCACCTGGGTCTTGCCGTCCGGCCGCAGGTAGGGCAGCTGGCCGCTCTTCCGCGCCTCGGCAAGGCGGCGCGCCATCCGGTGGGCGAGTGCGATCGGGAGCGGCATCAGCTCGGGCGTCTCGCGACAGGCGAACCCGAACATCATCCCCTGGTCGCCCGCCCCGAGCTCATGGACCTGGACCTTCTCGCCGCGGACCTCGAGGGCCGCGTCCACGCCCCGGGCGATGTCCGCCGACTGCTCCTTGATCGAGACGAGGGTCCCGCAGGTCTCGTAGTCGAAGCCGTAATCCGAACGCGTGTACCCGATGTCCCGGACCGTCTCGCGAACCACCTGCTGGAAGTCGATGTACGTGTTTGTGGAGATCTCGCCGAGGACGATCACGAGGCCGGTCGTCGTGGCGGTCTCGCAGGCGACCCGGGCGTCCGGGTCGTCGCGCAGGATCGCGTCCAGGATCGCGTCGCTGATCTGGTCACACATCTTGTCCGGGTGCCCCTCGGTCACCGACTCGGACGTGAAGAGGTAGTGCGGCGCGTCGACGATACTGGTCAATTCGGCCCTCGCTGCAGACTCGGCCGAGGGTACCACGAGGCGCGCCGGGAGCGGGGGCCGGGGCCCGCCGAGGCGCGCCGCCCTCGGCTCATCCCGCGCGGCGGCGCCTCCGCGCAACCGCGTGAACAGCACTCCTGATTCTGATGCGCGTGCCCGCATCAGGGCTGGGTGCTGATGCGGCGACGAGCATCAAGGATGGAGGTGGGTTTCGGACGGCCGCGCCCCCGCGCCCACCGCGCCTCCCGCGGGGCTTCAACCAAGCCGCACGGCGGGCGGGCGCCACGTCCGCCCCAGGGCACGCGGCGCCGATAGACTGCGCCGGATGGATCCCACGAGCCTGGATCGCGCTCGGGCGATGGACACCGCCGATCCGCTGGCCCCGTTCCGCGCACGGTTCGCGATCCCGGATCCCGGCCTCGTCTATTTCGACGGCAACTCGCTGGGGCGGCCGCCGCTCGCGGCAATCGAGGCAGTCCGGCGCGTCGCCGAGGCGGACTGGCCGAGAGACCTGATCCGCGGCTGGGATGCCTGGCTGGACGTGCCGCTCCGGGTCGGGGACCTGCTCGGGACCGGCGTGCTCGGGGCCCGGGCGGGCGAGGTCGTGGTCACGGACTCGACGACCGTCAACCTGTACCGGCTTGCGTCAGCGGCCCTGGACGCGCGGCCCGGGCGCCACACCGTCGCGATCTCGAGATCCGAGTTCCCGACGGACCGCTACGTCGTCGAGGGGATCGCGGCGGCCCGCGGCCTGCGGATCCAATGGCTGGACGACGATCCGGTGGAGGGCATCACGCTTGCCGACGTCGAACGTGTCCTCGACGACGACCTGGCGCTCATCGTCCTGTCGCACGTGGACTATCGATCGGCCGCGATCGCGGACCTGGCGGGGATCACAGCCCGTGCCCGTGCCGCCGGCGCGCTCGTCCTGTGGGATCTGTGTCACTCAGCCGGATCCGTGCCCGTGGGGCTTGACGAAAGCAAAGCCGATCTCGCGGTCGGCTGCACGTACAAGTACCTGAACGGCGGCCCCGGCGCGCCGGGCTACCTGTACGTCCGGCACGAGCTCCAGGCCGAGCTCCGTCCGCCGATCCAGGGCTGGTTCGCCCGGGAAGACCAGTTCGCGATGGGCCCCGGCTTCGAACCGCGCGCCGGGATCGCGGGCTGGCTCGTCGGGACGCCCGGGATCATCGGCCTGGCGGCCGCGGAGGCCGGGATCGCGCTGAGCGCCGAGGCGGGCATCGCGCCGATCCGTGCGAAGGGCATCGCGCTCACCGAGTACGTGATCCAGCTCCACGACGCCTGGCTCGCCCCGCTCGGCTGCTCGCTGGGTTCCCCGCGGGACGCGGCGCGGCGCGGCGCCCACGTCGCCATCCGTCACCCCGACGCGCGGCCCCTCACCGCTGCGCTCATCGACCGCGGCGTCATTCCCGACTTCCGCGAACCCGACGTGATCAGGGTGGGCCTCTCGCCGCTCACGACCTCGTTCGAGGAGGTTCACCGCGGGCTGGCGGTGCTGCGAGGGCTGCTTGCCTGATCCTTCGGCTTCGTCGGCCGTGAGGCCTGGTTGTCAGCTCGACATCCCCGGACGACTCGACAATTCGCCGGCGCCCCGAAGCGGGATCGCCGGATTGCGCTCCGTTCGCATCAACGTGGCCCCGCACGATTGCCCGGCGATCCCGGCCGATCCCGGCTGATCCAACCGGCAGGCCGCGCCGAGTTCTCCTCCGGTGTCGATTTGACAACTCCGGGGCGGCCGCGCCACGTCAGCCGGGGGCGCGGCCCCGGAACTCGTCGAGGAACCGGATCTCGATCGGCTCGATCTCGTCGGCCGGGGTGAAGCCGAAGACCTGTCCGTAGAACGAGAGCTCGGCGCCGAACGAGCGGATGATCGCGTCGCGGCCGCGGAAGCCGTGGTCCTCGCCGGGGAAGAGCAGGTAGGCGTGCGGGACCCGCCGTTCCCAGAGCGCGTCCACGATCCGCTCCGCTTCCGACGGCGGGACGACGCGGGCCTCCGCGCCCTGCTCGACGAGCACCGGCGCCACGATCTTCTCGGCGTGGAGCGACGGCGAGCGGTCCAGGTAGCGCTGCTCGGTCTCCGGCCAGGGCCCCACGAGCCCCTCCAGGTACCGTGACTCGAACTTGTGGGTGTCCTTCACGAACGCCCGGAGATCGCCGATCCCGAAGTACGTCGTCCCGGCACTGAACGTGCGTCGGAAGGCGAGCGCGGCGAGCGTCGTGAAGCCGGACGCCGAGCCGCCGCGGATCGCGAGCCGCGCTGGATCCGCGAGGCCTTGCGCCACGAGCCATTCGGCGCCGGCGACGCAGTCGTCCACATCCACGATCCCCCACTCGAGGTTGAGCGCCTTGCGGAAGTCGCGGCCGTAGCCGGTGCTGCCGCCGTAGTCCACGTCGAGGACCGCGTAGCCACGGCTGGTGAAAAGCTGGACGCCGGTCGCCCAGCCGCTGAAGGCGGCCGCGGTGGGGCCGCCGTGCGACGTGACGATGAGGGGCGGCAACTCGCCGTCGGGCGGTCGAAACTGGGCGCTGTGGGGCGCGTAGTAGTTCGCATATGCGGTACGAGCGCCGGTCGAGGGGAACTCGACGTGGCGCGCCGCGGAGACGTCCGCGCGATCCGCGATGAACGGTGTCGCGCGCCGAAGAACGGTGATCTCGCAAGTCGATGCGGAGACGTCCACCACCACGGCCGGCTCGAACGGCGAGACCGCCCGGAGGACGGCGATGTCGCCATCGGTCGAGATCGAGCCGATTTCCGTGTACGGAAGGTCGATCGTCGTCCACGCCCCGTCCGCGTCGATTCGATACATGTGGTCCCGCCCGCCGCTGCGGCCAACGGCCAGGATGCCGCCGTCGGGCAGGAACGCGTACTCGGCGTTGCCGAAGATCCAGTCCGGCGAGGCAAATTCGACCGCCATCGGCGCAAACGCCTCTACGGCCCCGCCGCGGTATCGGCACAGGTTCATCCAGCCGTCCGGCTCGGCGACGAAGTGGAGGACGCCGTCCGGCGACCAGCGCGGCTGGCTGATCCAGTCGCCCGCGCTGCCGGCAACGGTGGTGGCAGGACCCAGCTCCCCGCCGTGGCCGACAGCGGCCATCTTCAGCTCCGTGCCGTCCCAGGGCAGGTTCGGGTGGCGCCATTCGAGCCAGACGAGCGTCCGGCCATCCGGCGAGAGCCGGGGCGCGGCGTAGAAGTCCGCGCCGGACGCGATCACCTCGATCTCGCCCGTCGCGAGTTCGATTGCGACGAGGTCGTTGACCCACTCGCCGTTGGCCTCGACTGCGTCCGGCTCGTGGTTCTCGCGGACCGCGTACAGCCGAGCATGCTCGACGTCGTGGACCATGTCGGCAAATCGCCAGTCCTTGTCCGGCGTGATCGGCACGAGCTCGCCGGGTGCGCTCACCCGGTGCAGCCGACCGGTCGTAAATTCGGAGACGACGACGAGATCGCCCGACACCAGCGTCGCGGCACCCCCGTACTCGTGGACTCGGGTCCGGGCGTTGAAGCCCTCCGGGGTCAGGCGTGTGATCGTCCCAGCGGGGTCGCGGCGGACCAGCACCTGGCGCCCCTGTTCCTCCGGCCGGCCCTCCAGCCACCAGCGGACGCCGCCGGCGCCGCGGACCTCGCTGACGAAGACGACGCCGTCCGTGAGCCGCTCGATCGGGAAGGGCGAGACCCAGCTGCCGTACGGCGCAATCGTGCGTTCGGTCATCTTCCGGCAGACCCTACGTGCCGTGCCGCCACGAGGCGACGTACACGGCCTGCTCCGGCGTCATCGCGTCGAGGGTGATGCCGAGCGCGGCGAGCTTGAGCCGTGCAACCTCGGCGTCGATCGCCTCGGGCACGACGTAGACCTGCCGCTCCAGCTCCGCGTGGTGCTTCGCGGCGTATTCCGCGGACAGCGCCTGGTTCGCGAAGCTCATGTCCATGACCGCGGCAGGATGACCCTCCGCGGCGCCCAGGTTCACGAGCCGTCCCTCCGCGACGAGGTGGATGCGCTTCCCGCCGATATCGAACTCCTGAACGTTCTCGCGGACCTCGCGAACGTGGCCCTCGGCCATCGCGCGGAGCGCCGTCAGGTCCAGTTCGGCGTCGAAGTGGCCGGAGTTCGCCAGGACCGCGCCGTCCTTCATCGCCTCGAAGTGCTCGCGCCGGAACACGTTGACGTTGCCGGTCGCGGTGATGAACAGGTGTCCCCAGCCGGCTGCCCCCGCGGCGGTCATCACCTGGAACCCGTCCATGAGCGCCTCGAGGGCGCGGACGGGATCCACCTCGATGATCGCGACGTGCGCGCCGTGGCTGTCCATCCGGGACGCTATCCCTCGCCCGACCCAGCCGTACCCGGCGATCACCACGTTCCGTCCGGCGATGAGGAGGTTCGTCGCCCGGATGATCCCGTCCACGGTGGACTGGCCCGTGCCGTAGCGGTTGTCGAAGAGGTGCTTCGTGAGCGCCTCGTTGACGGCGATGACCGGGTAGCCGAGGGCACCGTCCGCGGCCATCGCCCGAAGGCGGATCACGCCGGTCGTGGTCTCCTCCGTGCCGGCGAGGACGTCCTTGACCTGGTCCGGCCGATCCTGGTGGAGCAGCGAGACAAGGTCGCAGCCGTCGTCCATCGTCAGCTGGGGTCGCGAGTCCGCCACCGCATTCAGGTGTGCGTAGTACGTGTCCCGGTCCTCGCCTCGTCGCGCGTAGGTCGAGATGCCGTACTCGACGACGAGGGCCGCCGCGACGTCGTCCTGCGTCGAGAGCGGGTTGGAGGCCGCGAGGATCACCTCCGCACCGGCCGCCTTGAGCGTCCGCATCAGGTTCGCGGTCTCGGAGGTCACGTGGAGGCACGCGCCGACCCGCAGGCCCTCGAGCGGCCGCTCTACGGCGAATCGCTCCCGGATGAGCCGGAGCACCGGCATCTCCCGCTCCGCCCATTCGATGCGTCGGACGCCCTCCGCCGCGCGGCCGAGGTCGATGACGTCGTGGGCGGGCAGCTTGTGCGCGGAGTGTGCGACGGTCATCGGGGCGAGGACTCCTTCCAGGGGCTGAGGCGTCGTCGGAGCGACGCCGCGAACTCGGACCAGGGTGATCCGAGCCGATGGGCGAGCCGCTCCTCGAAGCGAACGTGCTCGATGTAGCCGAGATGGCGGTAGGCGCTGATGGCCGGCGGGTTGTCCGCCCGGACGTTGAGAGCGACATGGTCGCACGACTGGAGCAGTTCGGCCGTGACGGCGCCGGTCACCGCCGTCGCGTACCCGCGGCCACGGAAGTCGCCGTGGGTCAGGACATTGCCGACCACGGCGAGCCGAGCGGCCGGACTGACAACATGCGTGCCGGCGGCGGAGACGATACGGCCGTTGACGCGGAGGCCGTGGTACACGCCCTCGGAGATCGCCTGGGGCGGCAGCCACGCCCCGAACCCGAGCTGGTAAAGCCGGTTCAACTCGGTGACATCGGACGGGATGAGGCGCTCGATGCCGGGGTCGTCCGCAGGCCGAAACCGCGCCCGATCCACCCACATCCGGACCATCTGCGGACTGGCGTCCAGGCGATAGACGCCCTGGATCGCGGGGACGGCCGACGGCAGGGAGGCGATGAACGCGAGGCGCGGGCGGATGACCTTCCGGAGGACCTCCACGATCCCGTCCTCGCGGCCCATCGCGAAGAGCGGCTGCGGCGAGGCGCCCGAGTATTCCATCACGAGGGCGATGATCGATCCGCCGCTCCACGCCGCGCCCCAGCGCGTCTTGCCGAACTCGCGGTCATCAAGGTCGCAGATCGCGTAGGCGGCATACAGGCGGTCCCGCTCCATGAAGGCCCGCAGGAGCGCGCGATCCGACGTGACGGCCGTGCTGATCGCGGCCTCGTGCCGGGGGATCGCGACCGAAGCCATCAGCCCTCTCTCCGCCTGGCGTCGCGTGCATCCGCGGCGCCGCGGAGTGCCGGCCCGAAGGGCGGGCGCAGGACGCCCTCCTCCGTGACGATCCCGGTGATCAAACCCGCCGGCGTCATGTCGAAGGCCGGGTTCCAGACCGCGGTCCCGGCCGGTGCGATCCTCCGGCCACGGATCTCCGTGACCTCCTCGGCGGCGCGCTCCTCGATCGGGATGGCGGCCCCATCCGGGGTGTCCAGGTCCACGGACGACATGGGCGCACAGACATAGAACGGAACCCCGTGCCGGGCGGCTACTACGGCGAGCGGGTACGTGCCGACCTTGTTCGCGGTGTCGCCGTTTGCGGCGACCCGGTCCGCACCGACGAGGATCGCATCCACCTTTCCTGCCGCCATCAGCGACGCCGCCGCCACGTCCGGGATGAGCGTGTGCGGCACGCCGGCCTGGGCCAGCTCCCACGCCGTCAGTCGCGCACCCTGGAGATACGGGCGCGTCTCGTCTACCCAGACGTG
>JBKJVO010000320.1:0-4118 GCA_046717305.1 Candidatus Limnocylindrales bacterium | reverse complement strand
GTCTGACCATCGGGTCGATGGCCAAGTCAATCGGATCAGAGTCCGTTCCGCGCGCGATCCCTGTACGTGGCATCGACGCCTGCCGACTGGCCATCGAGGTACGCGACGCGAGGTTTGGCCAGAAGGTGCACGGCCTGTCACGGTGGCCTTCGCCCGAGTTCATCGGGCCGTGCGTCTTTGCCTCGGTCGCGGCGGGGGCAGCGGCGCGCTACGATCCGGCCACGATGACAGGCACCCAAGGAGGCCAGCGCGATGGATGAAGCAGCCGTTCGAGAACATGCCCAGGATCTGGCCGATGCCCTCGTGGCCGGTGACATCGACCGCGTGATCTCGGACTTCAGTGATGAGCTCCGGCGGAACCTCGGCGAGGTCATCGCCCTGCTCCCGCTCCCCGCGACCGAGGCCACGGTTGAGTCGGTCGAGCTCAGCGGCGCCGGTTACAACGTCGTCATCCGCCTCGTGGGCGAGACCGACGAGGTCCAGATCCAGACCCGTTGGAAGGATCGCGATGGCAAGCCGACGGTCGTCGAAACGAGCCATCTCAGCAGCACGGCGAGGGCCGAACAGGCAGGCGCGGCGGTCGTCGAGGGCGAGGGCGTGCCTGCGGACGGTGCCTGACCGCGCTGCGGACCACGGGCCGCCTGATCGATCTCGTCAGGCGTCGTCGATCTTCAGGTGCTCGTTGCTCGCTCCATGTCGTCGCCGAAGCGGAGAACCGCATCCACGAGGCCATCCACCTCCCGCTCCGTCGTCCTCGGGTTGATGAAACACGGGCGGATGGCGACGGCACCATCGACGATCGTGCTGGTCGGAATGAAGGGCGTCTCCCGGCGGAGTCGTTCGAGGATCCGCCGGTTGAGTGCGTTCACGTCGGAGCCAGTGGCCGAGGAGTAGCGGAAGCAGACGATCGAAAGCTCGGGCTCGAGCAGCAACTCGAGCCGTGGATCCTGTCGGACCCGATCCGCGATCCGGTGAGCGAAGCCGACGTGCCGCTCGACGCGACGAACGACCCCGGCGCGCCCGATCTCGCGCAGGACCGCCCAGACGAGCACGCCTCGGGGCGGGGCGGAGAGCTCCAGGCTCTGGTCCGCCCAGCGCCCGGCGATGAGGTCGAACTGCGATTCGGCGTCGACGTCGTCGGGCGAAAAGGAACCCTCCAGGTACGCCGCCTCGCCCTCGGCGAAGGCCCGGGTCAGGATCTCCTCGTCACGGACGTAGACCGCGCCGACGCCAAGCCCGGTCGCGAGCCATTTGTGCGGGTCCACGATCCACGAGTCGGCTTCGGTCACCCCGCTGAAGAGGGGAGCGAAGGTCGGCGAAGCGTTGGCGATCAGCCCGTAGGCACCATCGATGTGGACCCAGCTGCCATACCGCCGGGCGACCTCGAGGACATCGGCGATTGGATCGACACACCCCGTGTCGGTCGAGCCGGCGATGGCCACGGTCGCGATCGGCACGATGCCCTGCCTGGCGTCCTCGCGAAGGGTGGCCTCCAGCGCCCTGACGTCGATCCGGCTCGAGGCGTCGACCGCGATCTCGGTCACCCCGTTGCGTCCGAGTCCAAGGACGGCAGCCGACCGGTGGATCGTGCGGTGCGCTCGCCCAGAAGCATAGATCCGGCCGTTGGCACCCTCAGGGAGCCCATCGGCCGAGACATCGACCCCGAGCTTCTCGTAGGCGGACTGGCGCGCTGCTCCCAGGGCGACAAGGTTCGCCGTCGAACCCCCGCTCGTGAAGACTCCATGGACGTCTGGAGGCAGCCCGCAGAGCTCGGCGAGCCAGGCCAGCCCGGTCCGCTCCAGCGCGTTGAAGGCGTGGAGCATGTAGCGCTGCCCGCCGGCGACCGCTACGGTGGCGTGGGCAGCGATGGCGGAGGTGGTCGCACCCGTGGTGACGAAGCCCACGAAGCCGGGAGCGCCAACCCGGCAACCCCACTTGGCGACCAGTCCGAGCTCGTCGATCGTCGCGTCGAGTCCGACGCCGTCCTCGGGCAGGGAATCGGGCTCCGACGGCACGCCCCCTCTCGGGTAGGCGGGGAACGACGTGGACCCGTGATCCGCCAGGTAGCGCTCCAGCGCCGGCGCCAGACGGGCAAGCGCCGTGTCAACCCGACCGATCTCGGCGTCATCAACGCCGAGCGGAACGCCAGGAGCCGCCTCGGTGACCTGCTCCACGATTCGTGACTCCTCTCGGCTGGTTCGCCGGGGCAAGGCGGACAGCACGACCCTCCCGTGCCGACACGCCATCCTACCCTCGGTGCCTCCTGCAATGCTCTGTACCTGACACTGGCCGGGATCGGCATCAAGTTCCACGAATGGCGGGGAGGTTCAGGACGTGAGGTGACCATGGTGCAGATCCGAGATGCCGACCTGCCGAGAGACCTGGACGCGGTCAGGCGCCTTTGGCTCGAGTACCTCACGTGGGGCAACGATGAGTTGGAGTCGCACTTCGGCTTCCGGCTCCCGGTCCAGGACACGGTGGAGCACGACATCGCAACCATCGCCAGGTTCCAGCCTCCCGAGGGTCGCCTGCTCATGGCGATCGAGGACGACGTCCCCATCGGCACGGCATGCCTGCGGAGGCTCACGCCGGACACGGCAGAACTCAAGCGGATGTACGTCGAGCCCGCACATCGCGGCGCAGGGGTGGGACGGGCGCTGCTTGCGGAGCTGATCGCCGTTGCTCGGAACGCCGGCTTCGAGCGTGTCCGCCTCGACAGCACGAACTTCATGACGGACGCCCACCGCCTGTACCGCTCGATGGGCTTTGTCGAAATCGGGCCCTACCCCGAGAGCGAGATCCCCGACGCCTACAAGCCCCACTGGGTGTTCATGGAGCGATCGCCGGTCTGAGGATCCGCTTCGCTCGCCGGTTTGCGTGAGAAGGTTGCCCCTCCGACGTCCTCGCCTATCTCGAGCTGGCGCTGGGATCGCGTACCGTACGCATGGGCCGCACGCCGACGCGACCCAGGTGAGCGGGTAGACATCCGATGATGGTCGAAGCAGTCGAGCTGGGTCGCACCGCCTTGGACCGGCACGCCTGGGCGGAGGCGATGGACGCGTTCGTGGCGGCCGACCGCGACGGAGACCTCGCGCCTGCCGACCTCGAGCGCCTGGGCACGGCGGCGTGGTGGGCGGGGCAGCCCGACCAGGCCACGGAGGCGCTGGAACGGGCCTTCACCGGCTACTCCGATGCCGGCCAGTCAACCGAGGCCGCGCGCGTGGCGATGGCGCTCGCCTATCAGGCCTTTCGCCGCCGGGCCGGCTCGATCGGCGCCGGTTGGATGGCCCGGGCCGAGCACCTGCTCGCGACCGAGCCCGAGTCATCGGAGCACGCCCGGCTGGCGGTCTTCCATGTGCTCGGGGCGCTGATGGCAAACCGCCTCACGGACGGGATCGAGCTCGCCGACCGGGCGATCGAGCTGGCACGAAGACACCACGAGCCGGACGGCGAGTTCATGGCGATGAGCTTCAAGGGGATGGCCCTCGTCTTCTCCGGGGACTGGCAGGCCGGGCTCGCGCTGATCGACGAGGCGGCGACGGCGGCCTCGTCGGGTCGGCTCGATCTGCGCGTGGCTGCCGACATCTACTGCAACACGATCGCGGCCTGTCGGAATGTCGGCGACCTCAAGCGGGCGGGGCAATGGGCGGACGAAGGGGAGCGCTGGATGCGCCGCCAGGCCGTGGGCGGCTACCCCGGCATCTGCCGCGTCCATCGCGCCGAGCTCAAGAAGCTTCGCGGCCTGTGGTCCGAGGCCGAGCAGGAGGCGCGGCAAGCCAGCGAGGAGCTGGAGCGTTTCGGGATTCTCGTTGGCGTGGGCTATGCCCACAACGAAGTGGGCGATATTCGGCTGCGAATCGGGGATCTCGACGCAGCGGCCGAGGCGTTCGAGCGGGCGTACGAGTACGGGCACGACGCGCAGCCCGGTCGGTCGCTCCTCCACCTGGCCCGCGGCGTATTCGAGCGGCTCGGCGCGAGACTCGACCTTGCGAGGGCGGACGCGCTCCTTGGGGAGGACACCGCGCCGTCTCCGCACGCGCCCCGGCGGATGACGAAGACCTTCATGTTCACGGACATCGTCACCTCGACCGACCTGGTCGGGCTGATCGGCGACGACG
>JBKJVO010000319.1:0-2853 GCA_046717305.1 Candidatus Limnocylindrales bacterium | reverse complement strand
CGGCAACGCCACGAGGAGCGGGTCTTCCTCCTCGCGGCCCATCCCACCGGACCCCGGATCGACGGGCGGCCCGGCGACGGATAGGCCGACAGAAACGTTCTCCCCGGCCCCGTAGGTCACCTCGACTCGATACATGCCTTCCGCGATATCGCTCGGGAGTGCGACCGCGCGGCTGAAATGGCCATCGCCATCGGTCGTCTCGACGGCAACTTCAACCCGACCCAAATCGCCGACGAGATAGACCGTGACGACACGGTCGGTCGGCAGGTCCTCGCCACGGACGACGACCGTTCCGCCCGGTTTGATCGTGGGCGGCTCAACGACGAGCCGAACCGACCCGTCGTGGGCGACCGCGGACGACGCCGCATGTGACGCCAGTGCGACTGCTGCCATGGCGGCCATCGCGAGGATGGCGAGCCGCGAGCGAGGACGAGCCTCGCCCGCGGCAGCCTTGACGAAGGACGACACTACGGGACGGCGACGACCGTCGGGCACGTATTCGGGCTGGCCAGGTTGAACACCTTGACGCACGTGATCCGCCCGCCGGGGTTGCGGACGACCGGCGAGATCGGGCTGTTGGCCGTGATCCAGTCGGCGACGACCTCGTCCATGAGGTCGCGGGTCGCGTAGTCAAGCTTTCCGTTGGTGGCCGGGTAGGTGTCACCGCCCGTCCCGATGAAATCGTTCATCGCGATCGTGAAGTCGGCACTGGCCAGGAAGCTGATTGGATCCGCAGAGCAGGTGCCGTCAGGATTGGTAAAGACGGCGCTCACGACCCGGTTGCCGGATCCCGGGATGGGTGTCGGCGACACGGTCCGTGCCGTGCGGGAGATGTCGTAGGTGAAGCACAGGCCGGAGACCTGCGCGAAGCGGCCGTTGACCCCCGGCATCGAGGCGACGCCGTTCTCGAGGATGTCCTTGAGCTCGGCCCCGGTGATCGTGACCGTCGTGACGGCATTGCCGAAGGGCAGCACCGTGAGAACCTGGCCGCGCGTGATCGGGAACGGGCCAGCGGCGAACGGATAGAGCGCCGCCGGGCAGAAGTCGGTCGCAATGTCCGTCGTCGGACAGGTCAGGTCGGCCCGAAGACTGCCGGAGTTCGACAGGGAGAACTGCGTGCCGTACGTGGCCCGGATGGCATCCGCCGTCACATTGCCGACGAGCGACTCACAGGTTCGTCCGGCGCTCTGTCCGCAGGCGTCGGCGCGTGGGACGACACGGACGGAGAAGCCGACGGTCACACCGAGGATCGGCGTGAGCTCCGTGTTCAAGGCGTCGATGCGGGCCTGGATCGCGGCGTCGGGGATCACTCCGATGTTCCACGGCTTGTGGAAGTCGCCGGTCTTGTAGACCACGGTCTTTGTGCTCGGGTCCACGACGAGCTGGATGCGAGTGAACCGGATACCGCGACTCCGGTTCTCGGCGATGAGGGTTCCGTTGAGGGTGGTGAGGACCTGGAGGTCCGTATGGTCCCCGATGACGGCGTCCACGCCGGTCAACTGGCTCGCGAGGTCGACGAGCGGCCCGGTCGGGCTGAAGCTGGTTCCCGCCGTGGCACCGTCGTGACCGATGACGATGATCGCCCGGACACCCGCCGCGCGGAGCCGGTTCACCTCGGCCTGGACCTTTGCCACGCGGTTCGCGACGGAGAACGGCCCGAACGCAGTCGGTGACACCAGCTGCGGCGCGTCCTCATTCGTGAACCCGACGACACCAAGCTTCGCCCCCTCAAACGTGAACACGTGCGAGGGCTTCCATTCGGCAGGCGTGCTGCCGCTCGCGTCGACGACGTTCGAGGACAGGAACGGGTAATTCGCCAGCGGGATCAAGGTATCCCGGAGGTAGGCCTGACCGCGGTCGAAGTTGTGGTTGCCCAAACCGTCGGCCGAGAAGCCCATCAAGTTCATCATCTCGATCGTCGGCGTATCTCCGAAGAACGAGCTGATCGGCGGCGTGGCGCCGACCGAGTCGCCGGCGGCGACCGTGATCGATCCGTCCGGCGCCGCGGCCCGGTACGCGTCGAACCACGTCTTCAGGAACGCCGCGCCCCCGATGGAGAAGCTTGCGTTGCTGGATCCGCTGCCGCTGACGTTGTCCGCGGCCTCGGAGAGCGGGACGAGCTGGCCGTGGAAGTCGCTGATGTCGAGGATCGTGAACGTCTTGAGGTTCGGCCGGGTCGTCAGGTCGACGCGGATCGTCCCGCGAGCGTTCTGAGGACCGGCGATGCCGAGCAGGAATGCAAGCGTCGGGGCGACGTCGATCGCGCGCATGCCGCTGACGGGATCCTGGTGCCGGATGCCCGGCCCGGAGGCGACGAACGTGGCGTGCATGTTGACGTTGTTGGCCAGGCTCACGAGGTCCGGCCGATAGCCGTGCTGCCCGAAGAACTGGCTGAAGTTGACGGCCAGGCCGGGGGTCGCGGCGTCGAACTGGTAGGGGGGCCGGGCGATGACGATCACGTCGCCGGTGCGCGACGGATGGAGCGAGTCGCTGCCGTCAACGTTCCGGAGCTGCTCCTTCTTGAGGATGACGTCGATGGCCTTTCCGCCGTTGGCGGCATCGAAGGCCTCGAACGCGGCGATGATCTGGTTGCGCACGGTCTCGTAGCTGCCTGCGGGGACCTGCGGCCCGTTGCTGCAGGGGCACGCGGTCAGCGGCGGCGTCACCGGGGGAACCGGCTGGATGACGGAACCAGCGGGGTCCCGTCCGGCGAGGTTGATGTAGATCTCCGCCGTCCCGCCGGCCCAGCATGCCTTCGCCTTCGTGAAGTTCGTCGAGGTGCGAGTGGTCGGGAGGATCGCCCGGCAGTTCGAGCTCACCTCCGCGCTCGCCAGACCAGCATCAGCGAGGATC
>JBKJVO010000318.1:0-2786 GCA_046717305.1 Candidatus Limnocylindrales bacterium | reverse complement strand
GGCGTGGCGCCGGAAGCGGTGACTCACGTCTTCCTGAGCCACCACCACCCCGATCACACGGTGAACATCGCGCTCTTCCCGAATGCCGAGGTCGTGGACTTCTGGGCCCGCTACCGCGACGACCTGTGGCTGGACCACGACGGCGACGGCTACGCGCTCTCCCCGAAGACGCGGCTCTGGCTGACGCCGGGGCACACGGAGGAGGACGCGACGCTCATCGGCGACGCGGATGACGCGACCTACGCAGTGACGCACCTGTGGTGGCTCGGCGATCGGACGCCGGTCGTGGACCCGCTGGGTTGGGACCAGGCGGCCGTCGAGCGGGGCCGCGAGCGCGTCCTCGCCGTGGCGGACATCGTGATCCCCGGCCACGGCGACCCGTTTCGCGTCCGCGGCTGAGCGCTCCCGGCCGGAGACGGCGGCACGAATCGAAATGGCCCGCCGTCGCCGGCGGGCCGTCGTGAGGGGCGAGGATCGCCGGGTCAGGCGCCCTTGACCTTTCGGTAGAGGCTGACGCCGGCGCCGAATCCGAACGCGGCCGTGGCCGTCTGGGCGAGCGCCGGGCCGATGAGCGGAATATTCCCCAGGATCTCCCCGAGGATCGCCCCGATGACGCCGAACACGATCGCGAAGGCGATGCCCCAGCCAAGGACCAGCAGGAGCTTGCTCTCGGTCAGCGCCCAGGACGCCCGGACGGCCTCCATCGCCCCGCCGCCCTCCGCGGCCAGCCAGCCGCTCATGGTTAGCCGGGCACCGATGTACAGGCCGGCAACGGCCGCGACCAGGATCACCAGGATGCCGATCGCGCCGAGAAGGCCGCCGACGATGCCGCCGACGAGGATGATGCCCAGGCTGATCGCACCGGCGATGAGCCCGGCACCGAGGATGCTCATCCATCGAACGCCGACCTGTGCCATGGCGGCCTGCATGGTCGGGGCCTCGCCGACGCTCGCCATCGTCGCCCACACCTGGCCGTACAGGTTGAGCAGCAATCCGCCGATGATCCCGGCGATCAGCGCTCCCACGATCCCGGCGACGATGGCTCCGCCGATGACCGCTCCGCCGCTCGCCGATGGCAGGGCGAGCCCGACGATGACCGGCACGACCGCCGCGATGACGACGAGGTTGACCACGATTCCGATCACGAGGATCGGGACCACGAAATTCACCTGGGTCACCATCCGGAACCCCGTCATGATCGCGTCGGTCAACGTCAGCTGCGCGGGCGTCTTTCCACCAAACAGAGCCACTCTCTCTCCTCCTCCAGGGTTGAACCAACCCATGATCCCGATCATGCGCGTCCGCCAGAGCCGGGGTCAATGCGAGGCGGGCACGTCCCTGGCCCATGGGGCACTGACGATCGCACCGAGGACGAGGAGCGCGGCCGCGCCGATCACGGCCGCGTGGAACGCGTCGGCGGATGCGAGTCTGGCTGCGGCGGCAAGCGCGGCGTCGGTGCCGCCGGCTGTCAGATTGAGCGGTTGGACGGTCGCCCGAATCGTCGCATCGTTCGGGTCGAGGCCGGGAACCTGTGATGCGAGCGACGCATAGAACCGCTCGCTCAGGACGATGAAGGCGGCGGCCGACAGGAGCGGCTGGCCGACTCTCGACAGGGCGTTGTTGATCCCTGAGCCGATTCCTGCATGGTCCAGCGGAACGGATCTCATCAGCGTCGTCGTGAGCGGAACGACGAAGATGGAGATCCCGATTGCGAACAGCAGCGCGGCCGGCAGGACGTCGAACAGGAATCCGGAGTTTGGCGCGAGCGAGGCGATGTCGCCCAGGCGCGCCAGCCATGGGGTGGACGCCGGGGTGACACGGAGCCAGAGGAGGGCGCCGATCGCCATCAAGATCGGCCCACCCAGGAGGAACGGCCGCGTGCCGTGACGGCCGGCCAGTGTTCCGGCCCGCGCCGAAAGAAGGACCAGGCAGATGCCCGGTGGCACCGCCGCGATCGCCGCCCCGAGCGCCGAGTAACCGATGGCGTTCTGGAGAAAGAGGCTCTGCAGGTAGAGCACCAGGTACAGCGTGCCGTACACGAGGAACGTCGCGACGTTCACGGCCGCGAACGTCCGGTCGCGGAACAGCTCAAGAGGCACGAGCGGATCCCGTCGTCGCGCCATGAGCATGGGAAACGCGACCAGGGCGACCGCGCCGACCAGGAGCGCGACGATCGCCGACGGCTGACTCCAGTTCGTCTGCTGACCTCGGATGGCCCCGAAGACGAGCCCGCCGACCGCGACGGCCGCGGCAACAGACCCCGGCCAGTCGAATCGGCGAACGTCCGTCGTTCGTCGGAGGGCAGGCATCGATCGCAGCGTGAGGGCGATTGCCACGACCACGAGCGGCACGTTCAGGAGGAAGATGCTCCGCCAGCCGATCGTTTCCACGAGGATCCCGCCGAGCGGCGGGCCAACGACCGCGACGATGGACGTGACGGTGACCCAGATTCCGAACGCGCGGACGCGAGCCGGTCCCTCGTACAGCGCGGTGAGGATCGCGAGCGAACCCGGGATCAGGAGCGCCCCGGCGACGCCCTGCGCCAGGCGGGCGACGACCAGCAGCTCCAGGCTCGGGGCCAGGCCGCATCCAACAGACACGATCCCGAACGCCGCCAGCCCGGCCAGGTAGATCCGCCGCCGCCCGTACCGGTCACCGAGGGCGCCGGCCGGCAGCAGGAACGCCGCGAGCGCGGCCATATACCCCGCGACGACGTAGACCTGCCCCTCCAGCACGCCGATCCCGACCGCGCGGAGCTCGGCTCCGATGCGCGGGAGGGCGATGTT
>JBKJVO010000317.1:0-3401 GCA_046717305.1 Candidatus Limnocylindrales bacterium | reverse complement strand
TTCGAGGAGAGCGTGGTCACCGGCGGGTTCGGGAGCGGCGTGCTGGAGGCCATCGAGGAGGCGCGCCTGACCGACCCGGTCTATCGGGATCTCGCCGTCAGCATCGTCGGGATCCCCGGCGATCGATTCGTGGACCATGGGTCGGTGGCGGACCTTCGACGGATGCTCCGGCTCGATGCCCCCGGCCTGGAGGCACAGGTCCGCGAGACGCTCGAGACGTTGCGGGCCGCGCCGGGCCGCTCAGAGGCGGCGCCCGCCGGCTGATGCGCCCGCCGGCTGTTGCGCCCGCCGGCTGTTGCGCCCGCCGCGTGAGCCTGGGCTGGCGCCCCTCCGAACCGCACCCCTGATCCTGATGCACGTGCCCGCATCAAGGCCGGCTGCTGATGCGGCCATTCGCATCAAGCACGGACGTGCGTTTCGGATCGGTCGCGCCTCCTCGGGCCACACGAGGCGCAGGGGTGAACCGCGGATGAGCCGCGGTGAAGGCGGCTGTGCCACGATAGCCGGGTGAGCAACACGACCGTCCGGCTGCCGCGGCAGCGCCTCGATCAGCTCGTGGTCGAGCGCGGGCTGGCCCCGTCGCGGGCGCGCGCCCAGGCCCTGATCCTCGGCGGCAAGGTTCGGAGCGGTTACGGCGATGCGTCGCGGCTCGATCGCAAGGCCGGGGACCTCGTGGATCCAGGTCTCGAGATCGAGCTCGTCGAACGGGACCCGTACGTGAGTCGCGGCGGACACAAGCTGGCGGCCGCGCTCGACGGGTTCGGGATCGACCCCGCCCGCAGGACCTGCCTGGACGTCGGCGCTTCAACCGGCGGGTTCACGGACGTTCTGTTGCAGCGGGGCGCGAACCGCGTCTACGCTCTCGACGTAGGACGCGGCCAGCTCGCCGAATCGCTCCGAATGGATCCCCGCGTCGTCTCGATGGAGCGTACGAACGCCCGGACCCTCACGGCGGCGACGCTCCCGGAGCCGGTCTCGCTCGCGACGATCGATGTCTCGTTCATCGCGCTCCGGCTGGTCCTCGGGCCGGTCGCCACGACGTTCGCGGCGCGCGATGGTGACATCATCGCGCTCGTGAAGCCCCAATTCGAGGCCGGTCGATCCCAGGTTCACGGCGGGGTTGTGCGCGATCCGGCCGTCCACCGGATGACCGTCGAGGGCGTCGTTGACGCGGCAGAGGCTGTCGGGCTGCTGCCGCTCGACGTCATCGCGTCACCGATCCTCGGACCGGAAGGCAATCGCGAATTCCTGCTCCACCTTCGCGTCGGGACCCCCGGCGCGGCCGATGCGAGCAGGGCAGCCGCCCTCGCGGAGCGGCTCACGGCGGCCGTCGCGGCCCAGGTGGGGCCATGACCGCGGGCACGCTCCGACGGATCGGCTTCGCCTACAACCCGACCAACGAAGCTGCGGTCGAGCTGCGCGAGCGCGCGGCGGGCTGGGCGGCGATGCGAGGGCTGGATCACTGGGAATCGGCCGCAGCGGACCTCGAAGTCCTCCGCCGCGAGCTGCCCGGAACGGACGTCCTTGTCGTCTTCGGCGGTGACGGCACGTTCCTCCGAGCGGCTCGCGCGGTCGCGGACGTGGACGTGCCGCTCCTCGGCATCAACGTTGGCAAGGTGGGGTTCCTCTCGAAAGTGGAGGCCGGAGACCTGCTCCGCGTCCTGGAGCGCCTCAAGGCCGGGCAGTACGCCCTCGAGCACCGGATGGCACTGGAGGCGCGAATCTTCCGCGCCGGGGCGGACGGTCCGGAGGTCCACGTGGCACTCAACGACGTCGTCGTCGCGCGAGGGTCGCTGGCGCGGGTCGTTCGGCTCGACGTGTCCATCGACGAAAGCCACCTCGCGACATTCGTGGCCGACGGACTCGTCGTCGCGAGCCCCACGGGCTCCACTGGGTATTCCTTCTCGGCCGGCGGCCCGATCCTGGACCCGACGGCGCGAAACCTGATCGTGACTCCGATCGCCGGCTACCTGACGACGATCCGCTCCGTGGTCGTCGGGGCATCGGTGGTCGTGCGCTGCCGCGTGACGGACGCGCACGAGGCGCTCGTGTCGATCGACGGGCGCGAGGACGTGCGGATCGAGGTCGGGGACATGGTCGAGGTCCGCGCGCTGGACCGGCCGATCCGGCTCGTGCAGCCGGAGGGCTCGCTGCCGTTCTGGGACCTCGTCCGGAAGAAGGTGGAGCTGCTGCCGTCGTGAGCGGGCGCGTCGTCGCGTGACGAAGACGGCGGGTCCCGTACGGGCGATCGAGGACTACCTGACGTTCCTGCGCGTGGAGCGGGGACTCTCCCCGGCGACGCTCCGCGCGTACCGGGCCGACCTCGACGACTTCGCGGCTGCTCGCGGTACGGCGCGGGACTGGGCGCGCGGCCCCGACGCGGCGGTCCGCTATCTCGCGGCCCGGACGAAGCGCGGACGACCGTCCGATCCCGGCCTGGCGCCTACGAGCCTGCGGCGGCGTGCGGCGGCGATCCGCGGCTTCTACAAGTTCGCGTTCGGAGACGGCCTCATTCCCGTGGACGTCGCGGCACACCTCGAGCTGCCGCGGATGCCGCGGCTGCTTCCGGAGACGCTGACGGTCGAGGAGGTGGAGCGACTGCTCGAGGCGTCCGGTGCGGAGGACGATCCGGTCTCCGGCCGCCTACGGGATCGGGCGCTCGTGGAGCTCCTCTACGCGTCCGGCCTTCGGATCTCCGAGGCGCTGGGGCTGGACCGCGAGGACCTATCGCTGGATGGGGCGTTCGTCCGGGTCATCGGAAAGGGGGACAAGGAGCGGCTCGTGCCGGTCGGCGACGTGGCGCTCGTCGTGCTCGACCGGTGGATCCGCGGACCGCGCACCGCGCTCCTCGCCGAGGGCCACGTCCAGCCCCTTCGAGGGGGCCCGCTCTTCCTCGGCGATCGTGGCCGCCGCCTCGCCCGCCAGCAGGCCTGGTCCGCCGTGAAACGGGCGGCGGCGGCGGCCGGCCTCGTGGACCGCGTGAGCCCGCACACGCTCCGGCATTCCTTTGCGACCCACCTCCTGGAGGGGGGAGCCGACCTCCGGATTGTTCAGGAGTTGCTCGGGCATGCGAGTATCAGCACAACGCAGCTCTACACGCATGTCACGGGGGAGCGCATCCGCGAGGTCTACGCCCGCGCCCACCCACGAGCCTGAGGAGGACGACCGACCGTGCCGCGTTACGCCGACACCCTGCTCTCGGACGGGGAGCGCATCGTCCTGCGGACTCGACAGCACTGGTTCGCCACGATCGTGGACGGCCGGGTCCCGTGGGCCCTGTTCCTCGCCAGCCTGGTCCTTCTCGCGCTGACGTCCACGATGGACCCGGGAGACCTCCGGAACATCCTCGGTATGCTCGTCGCGATCGTCCTCGTGGTCTCGCTGGTCTGGCTCGCGAAGCA
>JBKJVO010000316.1:0-3672 GCA_046717305.1 Candidatus Limnocylindrales bacterium | reverse complement strand
AAACGGGGCGACATGTCCGGCCCGAAATCGGCACGGATGATCCTCCAGAACCCGACCGTGGATACCGCGGTCTTCGAGGTCGCCCGGGGCGGGATCCTCCGCGAGGGTCTGGGGTACGACCGAAATGACGTGGCGGTCGTGACGAACGTCACCGGCGATCACCTGGGGCTCGAAGGGATCGACACCGTCCGTCAGCTGGCGGAGGTCAAGGGGGTCCTCGTGGAGGCGGTGCCGCGGACCGGCACGGCCGTCCTGAACGCGGACGACATCAACGTCGCGCGGATGAGCCAGAAGTGCGATGGAGCGGTCGTCTACTTCACGATGGAGACGGACAAGGGCCAACCCGGCTTCGATCGCGTGGACGGGCACTGCGGCCGTGGCGGCGCGGCGTTCGTGCTGCGGCACACGCCGGAGGGCGACCAGATCGTCCTTCGCCATGGGCCCCGGACGATGCCGGTCCTCTACACGCACCTCATCCCGGCCACGTTCGGCGGCAAGGCGCGGATGAACGTCGCGAACGCGCTCGCCGCGGCCGCCGCCGCCTGGGCATCCGGTGCGCATCTGCACGACATCCGGCAGGGACTGCGGACGTTCACGACGTCCTTCTTCCAGGCTCCCGGCCGTCTCAACCTCGTGGAGGTCGGCGGCGTCCGCGTGGTCATCGACTACTGCCACAACGTGGACGGGATGCGCAACCTGTCCGACTTCGTGAACCGGATGATGATCGAGAACGGGGTTCGAACCGGGCGCGCGATCGGGGTGATCGGGGTCCCCGGGGATCGGCGCGACGAGGACATGCGCGACTACGGGGGGTTGGCGGCGACGGCGTTCGACGAGATCATCGTCCGCGAGGACCGGAACCTTCGCGGCCGCGCTCCCGACGAGACCGCCGCCCAGGTCCTCGAGGGGATCCGGCGCGCGACGGGGGACGGCACTCGGACGACTCGTGCCGACAAGATCCTCGACGAGATGACCGCGGTGCGGACCGCCCTCCACCGCGCCAGCCCCGGCGATCTCCTGGTGATGTGCGTGGACGACGCGATCGGGGTCTACAGGGAGACCATGTCCGCCGCCGGACAGGGCCTCGGCACCACCGCCTTCGCCGACCCGGGGGAGTTCGAAGCCCCGGAGGGCTGATCGAGCAGCGACTTCGAGGACGGATCAGGCCCTCCGTGCTTACCGGCCGACGTTCAGGTTGGCGCTGACGACGCGAACGATGCCGTAGATGAGCCCGACTGAGATCACCACGAGCGCGATTCCGATCGCCATCTCCACGGGTCAGGTCCTCCATCCCTCACGATCGCCGGTCCTCCGGCGTTGCCCGACATCATGGGCGCCCGGCTTCCGCTCCGCAACGCGATTCAGCTCCGTGGGCGCTCCTCGAGGCGCGGCACCAGGTTGACCAGGTCCGCGGCGGTCTCGATCGGCCGGAACCCGAGGTCGGCGAGAAGGCCGTAGACGCCGGCGCGGTCCTCGTGGCAGAGGAGGACGACGATCCGAGCCTCGGTCGGGCGAGATCCGCTGGCGGCGGCACCGGCACCGTTCAGTTCGGCCCGCATTGCCGCGGTCTCGGACTCGTAGACGGGGATGTCGGCGGTCCAGCCTGCGGCAACCGCGCCGGCCCGGATCTCGCCAATAACCGCCTCGCGAGACCGGCCGCGGAGATAGCCGAGCGTCTCCTTGATCGCAATCCGCTGGGCCCTGGACGCGGCGATCGCGCCCATGCCCCGGAGCGTGTCGTCCGGACGATCGCCTGCGGTCCCAACGATCACCGTGATCGGCGTGACGCGCCCTCCGGCGCCGGAGGCGACACCCTCGGCGACGTCGAGCAGCGCGCTGACCCCCGCCTCGTTGTGCGCGAAGTCCACGATCGCCACCCGAGGGCCGTTCCGGAAGATATTCAGTCGACCAGGCGACTCGTCCGCGGTCGGCCGGAAGTCGAGCAGGCCATGTCGGACCTCCGCGATCGAGGCGCCAAGGGCTCGAGCGCCTCCCGCCGCGGCTAGCGCGTTCGCGACGTTGTGGCGCGCCAGTCCGGCGAGCGTGATGGGGATCTCGCGGACGGCTGCGATCGGGGTCCAGTCGTCGCCGTCGGCCTCGCCGAGCTCCCCCCGCCGAACCAGGTAGGCGCGTCCGCCGCCGGCGAGATGTCGGCGGACCGGCGCGGATCCGTCACCCTCGAGCGTGAACAGCGCGACACGGGCGCGAACGCCTCGCTGGACCGCCCGCACGAACGGATCGTCGGCGTTCAGGATCACCCAGCCGTCGGGCTTCGTGATCCGGCAGACCGTCGCCTTGACCTCGGCCAGCTCGGGCAGGGTGTGGATCCCCTGGAGGTCCAGGTGGTCCGAGGTGACGTTGGTGAGGATGCTCGCGTCATTCGATTCGTAGCCCACGCCACGCAGGACGAGGCCACCGCGCGCCGTCTCGAGCACCGCGACATCTACATCGGATCGGCGAAGGATCTCCAGCGCCCCGCCGGGTCCGGTCCAGTCGCCGGGATCCACCATGCGCTCGTCGACGAGGATGCCGTCCGACGTCGTCGTCCCGACGCGGCGCCCGGCCCGCAGCAGGATCCGCGTCAGGAGGCGGGTGGTCGTCGACTTCCCGTTCGTTCCCGAGATCGAGATGATCGGGATGCGTCGCTCGGCGTCACGAATCCAGGGAGGGGGCGTCATGGACGCTCGCCGGATCCGCTCCGCCCACGTTGCGAGCAGGCGCTCCTGCGACCCCGTGAGGTGCGCGCGTGGGGCAGGCGTCGCCGCGCGATCCGCGAGCGCCACCGATGCCTCCGCGATGAGCCGTGCCCGCTCCGCCCCTGCCCACGGCCAGGTGAGGATCCAGTGCCCCGGATCGGAGGAGCGATGGACGCGAATGCCGCCGATGCCTTCCCGGTGCTCGCGGCGAAGCCGTCGCGCCCATCCTGCGATCGTCGCCACGCCCTCCGGCCAGTCCCGTGCGGGGACCGTCGCCCCGAGGCGCACGAGGGCGTGCCGCTCCGGCACCCGCTGCCCGAACCACGTCCGGCGCCGCCCGACCGCGACCTCGACCTTGACCACCGGCTGCAGCCGGTAGACGTTGGGACCCTCCAGGAGCCGGATTTCGATGAGGCGCATGGTCCCGGGAGGATAGCAACGAGGCAAGGGTACCGACTGGTTGATCCGCCACGACCTACACTCCCGGCGTGGACACCAGCAGCCTGCCCGGGGCGGGCGTCGCGGCGGCGGACTTGCGCGGTCTCGGCGCCACCGTCGCCGCCGGCTATCCGCGATTCCTGGACGAGCTGGAACGGCTCTGCAACATCGATTGCGGGAGCTACTCGCCGGCGGGGGTGAACGAGGTCGGGACGTGGGTCGCCGCGGCCCTCACCGGTCTCGGGGGAGTGGTCGAGCGCCGGCCGGACCCGGCCGGCAAGTACGGCGACACGGTCATCGGCACGTTCCGGAAGCGCGGCGGCGCCGGCCCACGGATCCTCCTGATCGGCCACATGGACACGGTCTTTCCCGATGGGACCGTCGCGCAGCGGCCCTTCCGCATCGAGGAGGGGATCGCGAAGGCCCCGGGCGTCACCGACATGAAGGCGTGCCTCCTCGGCGGGATGCACGCCCTCGCGGCTCTGCGCAAACTCGGCGGTGGCTCGTTGGAGGCCCTCCCGTTCGAGCAGATCACATA
>JBKJVO010000315.1:0-5539 GCA_046717305.1 Candidatus Limnocylindrales bacterium | reverse complement strand
GGCGCCCGGCACGCTCCAGGAGGAGTCGGTCATCGTGTCCATCCTCCTGATCGTGGGCTACGGGCTCTCGCTCGTCTGGCAGTTCACGAACCCGGATCGGACCCTCGGCGGCCATGAGCCGGCCGCGGGCCACGAGGGTCCTGTCTGGAGCCGGCGAACCGCGGTGGGCCTGCTGCTCGGTTCGGCGGTGCTCCTGGCCGTGATCTCGGAGATCCTCGTCGGCGCCATCGGGCCGTTCACGGCGTCCGTGGGCCTGTCCGCATTCTTCGTCGGTGTCGTCCTCATCCCGACGATCGGCAACCTCGCCGAGCATCTCGTCGCGGTCCAGCTCGCCGCAAAGAACAAGATGGAGTTCGCGATGGCCGTGACCTACGGCTCGTCCCTCCAGGTTGCGCTCTTCGTGGCACCGGTCCTCGTGATCATCGGCGCGCTGATCGGCCAGCCCATGGACCTCGTGTTCAGCCCGCTCGAGGTCGTCGCGGTCGGCGCGGCCGTCGGGATCAGCGCCCTGATCGCGCTCGACGGCGAGTCCAACTGGCTCGAGGGCGCGCTCCTCGTGATCGTCTACCTGATCCTGGCCGGCTCGTTCTTCGAGCTGCCGGGCTGAGACGCGGCCGGACGGCGCCGGAGGGAGCCGGCGCCGTCGACGACCGCGTGGGAGAGGAGGGAGCCTCGGGCTCAGGCGGCGATCGTCTCGGGGATTGGATCTTCCGCCGAGGCGTCCTCCGCGCCGGCGTCGGCCTGGCCCTCGAGGCGCGTCGCCTGGGCCTCCAGGTCGTCTGCCGCCGACTCGGCAGCGTAGTCCTTCTTCCGCCGGCCCGAGAGCATCTCGACGGAGTTCGCGACGATCTCCGTCTTCCAGTGCCGAGCACCCTTGTCGTCATCCCAGGTGCGCGTCTGGATCCGGCCCTCGAGCGCGATCTGCTGCCCCTTGCCGAGGTACCGTCCGCAGATCTCGGCTAGACGATCCCAGGTGACGACATTGTGATACTCGGGGCGCTCCTTGCCGTTCCCGGCGTACTCATTGGTGGCCACGCTGAATTGCGTGACGTGCTTCCCGGATGCGAGCGCTCGCATCTCGGGATCCCGCGTGAGGCGGCCGGTCAACAGGACCTTGTTCACGGTCCAGGTCTCCTTGTCGGTCGGCCGACGGGTCACGGGCCGACCCTGCGTGCGGCGGGCGGGTGAGGGCGCCGGCCTCGGCGGTGCGGCCCTGGCGGGTCGGCGGTCGGCGAGGCCGGCGGAGGATTCGGCGAGCGAGACGACCCTAGCAGCGAGCGCTCATCCGGCGGCTACGGGAGGCTCACCCGCGGCTCACCCGCGGCTCACCCGGCCATGACCCACGGATCACCGGTCCGACGCGGCGCTCCTCACCTCGTCCGGGAGTCCCTCCGCTGGCGGCGGGGTTTGAGGGTGGTTCCGGGCGGCGGCGATGAACACGAGCGCAGCCGGATCCGCCTCCGGGGCGTGGCTCCCGTAGATGTCGCAGAAGATCTCCACCAGCTCGGGGTCGAACTGTGTTCCCGCGTACAGCCGGAGCTCGTCGACCGCGGCCTCGTGGGAGATCTTCCCCTTGTACGGCCGGTCCTGGATCATGGCGTCGTAGGCGTCGGCAATCGCGACGATCCGGGCGCCGAGCGGGATCTCCTGGCCGCGCAATCCGTACGGATAGCCGGCGCCGCCAAATCGCTCGTGGTGGTGGAGGATGATCGGGACGGCGTCACGGAGGACACTGGCCTGCTCAAGGATGACCTGGCCGATCCGCGGGTGCTGGACCACGGAGCGCCATTCGGCGGGCGTCAGCGAGGACGGCTTCTCGAGGATGTCCTGGGAGATCCCCACCTTGCCGACGTCGTGGAGGAGCGCCGCCACCCGGATCTTGTCGATCTCGTGCTCCGGCAAGCCCAGCTGCCGGGCGAGCGTCGTCACGATCGTGGCGATGAGCGCTGACGGCTGCCCCCGATAGTGGGGCAGCGGCGAGATGATGGCGGCGAGTGCGTCCGCCGCGGCGCCGTGGGCACGCCGCCCGAGATCCATCGCGTGGCTCCGCCCGGCGGGTGAGATCGGCGAGCGGACCACGGTGGAGTCGTCGTTCGGCTCCTCGAACGCGTACACCTGGTCACGCCCGAGGGCCTTCGCGGAGTACATCGCGGCATCCACTTCGCGGACGAGGGCGTCCACGCTGAGCCGATCGCCGGTTCCGCCGGTGACGCCGATCGAGACGGTCACGCTGGCATCGCTGCTATCGGGCAGCACGTAGCGTTCGCGCGCCACCAGCAGGCGCAGCTTGTCGGCGAGGACCGCGGCATCGTCGACTGTCGTCTCCGGTAGCACGAGCATGAATTCCTCGCCCCCATACCGACCCACGCGGTCGGACGCACGAAGGTGCCGGCGGAGGGCCCCGGCCACGCCACGGAGCACGACGTCCCCGGCCTCGTGCCCGTACGTGTCGTTGATCGATTTGAAATGGTCGATGTCGACGAATGCGACGGCAAGCGGCCGCCGGTATCGAATCGACCGTTCGACTTCGGTGAACAGCGTCCCGATGATCGCCGGGCGGTTCGGCACGCCAGTCAGCTCATCGGTGGTCGCGTCGGTGTGGGCCTCCGCCATGCTCGAGCCGAGCGTCGTGATGGCGGCGGCGAGACGCCGGCCGAGGGGATCGTGTCGTACCGGGATCGCCACACCAGTCGCCCCGGCCGCCAGCTGCTCGGCGGCGATCACGAGGGGCTCGATGCGGGATCGGGCGTACGCGCGAGTGACGGCAACAGCGAGACCGACCGCGATCACGGCACCAAGGAGGGGCCGGATCAGCGGGCCGACCGCCTCCGGTGTCGCGAGCAGCAGCATGGCTGCGATAGCCGGGACGACCGGCCAGAGCCCCCAGACGTGTTTCATGTACAGCGAGGCTACGGCCGCGGTGGCCGTGGACAACACGCACCGGAGGTACCAGGGCACGGCCGCGCATGGTCCCGGTCCGTCCCGTGGCACCCGTGCATTGCTATACTCGCGCCGTCTCCGGGACGGCACCGCAGCGGCCCGGACAGGGAGGTCCAGCGATCGCGCGACGAGGGCGCATCGGTCGTCCCGTGAGGCGTCCGGGCGACCAGCAGCCGTGGCCCCGCCGGACGGGCGGCCATACGCCACGGGAGAGGTCTATCCAGGTTTCGAGCCGCACGGCCCGGACCTTTTTCATGTCCCGCGGTCTCCAGCCGGCTGCCTTCTGATGCCGGCCACCGTGATCGTCGGTCTGCAATGGGGCGACGAGGGCAAGGGCAAGACCACCGACTTCCTCGCCGAGCAGGTCGCGATGGTCGTCCGCTATCAGGGCGGCGACAACGCCGGCCACACCGTCGTCACCGGCGACGAGGTCTTCAAGTTGCACCTGGTGCCATCCGGCGTCCTCTACCCGCACATCACGTCGGTCATCGGGAACGGTGTGGTGGTCAACCCGGCCACGCTCATCAACGAGCTGGACATGCTGACAGCGCGTGGCATCGACGTCGCTCGGGTCCGTGTCAGTCGGAGCGCGCACGTGATCATGCCGTATCACGTGGCGCTCGACCGCGGGAACGAGGCGCGGCTCGGCGGCGCCAGGGTCGGGACGACCGGGCGCGGGATCGGACCGGCCTACGGTGATCGAGCCTGGCGCCTGGGCCTGCGGATGGAGGACCTCCTCGACCGCGTCGTGCTCCGCGACCGGCTCGAGCGAGTCGTCCCGGACAAGAACCTGGTGCTCGCGAGCATGGGCGTCGAAGCGTTCACCGTCGATGCGCTCGTCGAGCAGGCGGTCGCGTGGGGCGAACGCCTTGCGGCGCACCTCGACGATTCGACCTGGCTGGTCCAGACGGCGCTTGCCCGCGGCGAGCACGTCCTCCTGGAAGGTGCCCAGGGGACGCTCCTCGATCTCGACCATGGGAGCTACCCGTTCGTCACCTCGTCCAACCCCGTGGCGGGCGGGGCGTGCACCGGCGGCGGCATCGGCCCGCTCCAGGTGGACGAGGTCATGGGCGTCATGAAGGCGTACGCGACCCGAGTCGGCTCCGGGCCGTTCCCGACCGAACTCCACGACGAGGTCGGAGCCGGGATCGCGGCGCGCGGACACGAGGTCGGGACGACCACGGGCCGGCCACGGCGCGTCGGCTGGTTTGATGCGGTCCCGCTCCGGTATGCGGTCGCCGTGAACTCGATCAGCAGCATCATGCTCAACAAGCTGGACATCCTGTCGGGCATTCCCACGATCCGGCTGTGCGTGGCCTACGACGTCGCCGGGCGTCGCATGGACCTCTGGCCGTCGAGCGCAACGGCGATCGCGAACGCGCTCCCGATCTACGACGAATTCCCGGGCTGGGACCAGCCGATCCACGACATCCGATCGCTTGCGGACCTGCCGGACAACGCCCGCCGCTACCTGACGGCCCTGGAGGAGCTCGCCGGTGTCCCGATCGTCCTCGTGTCGGTGGGCCCGGAACGGACGCAGACGATCGAGCGAGCCTGGCGACCGATGCGCCATCGTGCCGGGGTCCCGCTCACGTGATTTCGCAGGCGCGCGGGGCCGGAACGATGACGCTCGTCATGCCGACACGTGTCCTCGTCGTCGGGAGCGGCGGCCGCGAGCACGCGCTCGCCTGGAAGCTTGCCGGCGAGCCGGGCGTGAACGAGATCACGGTGACGCCGGGGAGCGCCGCGATCGCGGCCGAGCCCCGGGTCCGAGCGATGTCCGGGATCGATCCCCTCGACCCCGAGGCGATCGTGGCCGCCGCGCGATCGTTTGCCGCCGAGCTCGTGGTGATCGGGCCAGAGGCACCGCTCGAAGCCGGCGCGGCCGACGCACTCACCGAGGCCGGCATCGCGGTCTTCGGGCCGACGCGTGCCGCCGCCCGGCTGGAGACCTCGAAGGCGTTCTGCCACGAGGTGGCGTCCGCTGCGGGCGTCCGCATGGCACGCGCGCGGGCATTCTCGGGTCAGGGCGGGGATGCCGCGGCGACCTTCATCCGCGCGCTCGAGGCGGGGGGCACCGGCGCTGTTCTCAAGGCCGACGGCCTGGCCGCTGGCAAGGGCGTGATCGTCACGGAGTCGCTGGATCAGGCCCTCGAGCTGGTGCCCGGCTTCCTTCTGGACAGGCCGGCGGACCGCCCGGCCCTCGTCGTGGAGGAGCGCCTTCATGGCCGCGAGGCGAGCGTCATCGCCGTGTGCGACGGGACCCGTGCCGTGGCGCTCCCCGTGGCGCGCGACCACAAGCGGCTGTGCGATGGTGATCGGGGCCCGAACACCGGCGGGATGGGGGCGTACTCCCCAGTCCCGGACCTCGACGACGCGATGGTGGGGCGCGTGCTCGAGACCGTTCACCGACCGATCCTCGCCGAGATGGCGCGCCGCGGAACGCCCTTTCGCGGCTTCCTCTACGCCGGGCTCATGCTCACCGCGGACGGGCCGGTTCTCCTCGAGTGCAACGTCCGGCTCGGCGACCCAGAGGCCCAGATCATCCTCCCGCGCGTCGCGTCCGCCCTCGGCCCGCTGCTGCTGGCGGCGGCCCGCG
>JBKJVO010000314.1:0-5253 GCA_046717305.1 Candidatus Limnocylindrales bacterium | reverse complement strand
CGCCGCGACCGAGCGCCGCGCGGCCGTGGACGAGCGCCGGCTCACCTGGCCGCTCGCCGCCGCTTTCAACGCCCGTGGTCTCGATGACCGGACCGCACTGGCCGCCGCCGAGCGGTCGCGTTTCCTCATCGGTGTTCCACTCCCCGGGGAGATCGAGGCTCGTGCGGGTTCAGCGGGCGCGACCGCGGCCGCCCTCGTGCAGGCCTGGCTCGCAGACCCGGAGCTTCGCCCCGCCATCGGGCACCACGTCTCGGAGGGCGTGGACTACGTCTCTCGCGAAGGATGGGAAGCACTCGTGACGACGACCGGGATCCTTGCGGTCCTCGACGCGGCGACGACGGCATCGGCACGCTCGACCAGGGCGCTCGAGCGCCGCCTGACGGCCGTTGCGCGCGACGCCGACTATCGGGTGGCGGCCATTCGCGCCGCGATCACCGCGGTCGCGGTCGCGGCACCGGCACGGACCCGCGCGGTCAGTCGCCCAGCACGGCCCGCCGGAGGAGCGGCAGGGGCAGCTCGCCGTGAGCGATCAGGCCCTCGAGGTACGGGCGGTAGGTGAACCCCGGCGTGTCCGGGTACCCGCCGACGACCGGCGTGATCGGCACTGCGTCGGCGCCCCGTGGATCTCCCGACACCGCGGCCGCGCGCCGCCGCACCTCGTGCTCCAGCTCCCACAGCCCGAGCGACCCGACGAAGTACGAGCACAGCTGCGTGGAGGTGAGCCGAGCCCGGTCGTACTTCGCCCGAGCCTCCGCCGCTTCCTGGAATCCGCCGCTGACCATGAGATCGAGCGCCTCCGCCTCGGTCATTCCGAAGCAGTGGATCCGGATGTCGATGATCGCGTTGACGACGGCCCGCAGGTAGTACTTCCAATGCGTCAGCACGAACGCCGGGTCGTCCGCGTTGTAGCCGGCATCGAGCATCACCTGCGTGACGTACACGGCCCAGCCCTCGGCAAACGTCCCGTCGCCATAGACGGCCCGCACCACGGACGGCGCCCGGTTGCCGTAGACACCCTGGAGGTAGTGGCCCGGAACGGCCTCGTGGATGGTCAGGACCTCCAGCTGGCGCCGGTTCATCTCGCGAAGCCAGGACTCGCGGAGCTCCGGCGACCAGGAATCGGGGACCGGCGTGACGTGGAAGTACGCCTTCTGCCCGACATCGAACGGGCCCGGCGAGGTGAGCATCGCCTGGGCCCAACCTCGCAGGAAGAGCGGCGTCCACTCGATCGCGAGCGGCTCGTCCGCGAGGCCGATCAGGTCGCGCTCGCGACAGAAGGCCTCGATCCGCGCGAGTGCCGCGCGGCAGACATCCAGCAGCTCGTCGGCCGCGGCATGGTCGTCCGCGGTCCGGTCCAGCACGCCTCGGACCATCGCACCCTCGTCGCCCGGGATCGGCTCGCCTGATCGGACGGACGGCCAGAGGGACCTGGCGAGACGCGCCATCTCGCCCCGGATCGCCGGGAACTGCGCCTCGGCGGCCCCGAGGACGTGCTCGACGGTCATCCCGGGATCGCCGAGCGTGTGCGGCAGCTTGGCTCCGTAGCGGTCGCGGCCCAGGCGCCCCTCCCCCGTCGCGGACGGCATGAGCGACCCGCGGACGTGGACCTCGTACGCGGCCAGCCCCTCGCGGGCGATCGCCGCGGCGGCGTCCAGCCGCGGCCGCAGGGCGACCATCGCCGGTTCGTCGCCGACTGACGCGGCGAGCTCAAGCGCCTCGTCGATCAGCGCGGGGATCCCCGGCAGGTCGAGCAGCGCGCGTTCGGCGTGGAAGCGCGACACCGGCACGCCGGCCAGCGAACCGAGTGACTCGCGGGCGGCGGCGATGACGGCCGGGATCCCCTCGAGGCGGCCCGCCACGGATGCGAGACGGACGGCCGGCGGCGCGAACTCCCGGGCCAGCAGGCCGAACAGGCCGTCACCCAGGACGAAGATCCACCAGAGCGGATCCCAGGCGTCCTCGCGGAGCTCGCCCAGGGCGTGGCGCTGCGCCGCGAGGACGGCGAGCAGCCGGTCCCGGTCGATCGCCTCGTTGCTGGAGAGCAGGGCGGGATCCAGGGCGGTCAGCCGAGCATCCCAGCCATGAATCCAGGCGAGGTGATGCTCGCGACCAGCGGCGGAGAAGTCCGGCCAACGGTCGTCGTGATCGTGGATCCCGGCGGCCGTCGCGGATAGCGGGTCGAGGCGGAACGCCTCGTCGAGATGGGCGCCGACGAGCTCGGCAAGAGTCATCACGGTGCTTGGGACTCCAGGTCCGGGGGGTGTCGAGAGTGTACCGGCGCGGTAGCATCCAGCGGCACCTCAGTCTCGGAGCCAGGGAGGGCGCGATGCCCAGCACGAAAACGAACGATGAGCAGTGGCAGGAATTCCTGACCGGAAACATCAAAGGGCTGTATCAGCTCAAACGCCTGTTCCGCAGGATCCCGGCGGCGCCCCGTTGCAAGCTCTGCCAGGCGCCGTTCACGGGAATCGGCGGCCGGCTCCTCCGATTCACGCCGTTGCGGCGCTGGCGGGCGAACTCGACGCTCTGCAGCATCTGTTCCGGGAGCCTCGATCGGGAAGTCGGCGGCACGGAGATCGAGGCGACCTTCCTGTTCGCCGACATCCGCGGCTCCACCGCCGTCGCCGAACATCTGCGCCCAGCCGAGTACCACGGGATCCTCGAGCGGTTCTACCGGGTCTGCGCGCTCGCGGTCGATGACAACGGCGGGATCGTGGACAAGTTCCTGGGTGACGGCGTCGTTGCGCTCTTCGTCCCCGTCTTCTCGGGGGACGGCGGGCCGGCGGCCTCGGCGATCCGTGCCGGTCAGGCGATCGTCGCCGGCGTCGGCCCTTCGGAGGGCGAGGCCGCATGGCTCCCCGTGGGCGTCGGGATCCACACGGGGATCTCCTATGTCGGCGTCCTCGGTCAGCCGGACGGCCAGCTCGACTTCACCGGCGTTGGTGACGCCGTGAACACCGCGGCGCGCCTCGGGTCGGTCGCTGCGGCAGGTGAGCTCCTCATCTCGGTCCAGAGCGCCCAGCGGGCCGACCTTGCGACGGTCGGGCTGGAGCGTCGGCGCCTCGAGCTGAAGGGCCGCGAGGAGCTCGTGGATGTCGTGGTCCTGATGGGCGCGACGGCCGCCGGATGAACCCGATCTCGACGCCCGCGGGACCGCCGTGGGTCGGTCCCGTCACGCTCGAGGGTCGGCGCGTCCGCCTGGAGCCGCTGGCCGCCCACCACCTCGACGACCTCACCGACGTGGGCCTGGACGCGGCGATCTGGGCCTGGACGATCGCCCGCCCCACGGATCGGGACGGGCTGCGCGCGTGGCTGGAGCTCGCCCTTGCGAATGCCGCCGCCGGGACGGAAGTCCCGTTCGCGACGATCGATCTGGCGTCGGGTCGCGCGGTCGGCAGCACGCGATTCCTGTCCATCGTCCCCGAGCATTGGCGACTGGAGATCGGCTGGACGTGGGTGGGAACGGCGTTCCAGCGAACCGGCGCGAACCGCGAGGCGAAGCTGCTCCAGCTCGCCCACGCATTCGAGGACCTCCGGGCAAACCGCGTGGAGTTCAAGACGGATTCGCGCAACGAGCGGTCGCGGGCGGCCCTGCTCGGGATCGGCGCGACGTTCGAAGGGATCTTCCGGAATCACATGCTGATGCCGTCCGGGCCGCTCCGGCACTCCGCCTGCTACGCCGTCGTCGTCGAGGAGTGGCCGGCGGTCCGGGCACGGCTCGAGGCGCTGCTCGATCGGCCGTGAGCGAGCGCGCGGAGGACGGGCCGGACCCGGTGACCGTCGTCCGGACGGTCGATTACCACACGGGCGGCGAGCCGTTCCGAATCGTCGTGGATGGGGCGCCCACACTGGAAGGCCGGACCGTCCTGGAGCGGCGGCGCTGGGCCCGCGACCACGCCGACCACGTCCGCCGCCTGCTCGTGGACGAGCCACGCGGCCACGCCGACATGTATGGCTGCTTCGTGACCCCGCCGAATGACGCCGATGCGGACCTGGGTGTCGTCTTCTTCCACAACGAGGGCTACTCCACGGCGTGCGGGCACGGGACGATCGCGCTCGTGACGTGGGCGATCGATGAGGGTCGGATTCGGACCGAAGGGCCCGAGGCCGTCGTCGTGGTGGACGTGCCGTCCGGCCGCCTCGCGTGCCGCGCCCGGATGGACGGCGACCGGGTCGCCTCCGTCGCATTTCGGAACGTTCCGTCGTGGGTCCTCGCTCAGGGTGTTGAGGTCCCGACCTCGCGCGGGCCGGTCCGGGTGGACGTCTCGTACGGTGGCGCGTTCTACGGCTCGGTGGATGCGCGCTCGATCGGCCTCGACGTATCGCGCGCGAGCCTGCCTACCCTCATCGCCCTTCAGCGTGAGCTGCGTCCAGCCCTCGACGCCCGGCTGGATCCGCGCCATCCGGACGAGCCGGACCTGGCCGGGATCTACGGCTTGATCTTCTGGCAGGCAGAGCCGGACGAACCCGGAGCTGATCTCGTCCAGCGCAACGTGACGGTGTTCGCCGACGGCGAAGTGGACCGCTCGCCGTGCGGGAGCGGGACGTCGGCGCGGCTCGTGCTGCTGGACGCTCAGGCCGGTGGACCGCTGGCTCGTGGAGCGAGCCTCCGCCACCGATCGATCGTCGACTCGGTTTTCACCGGCCGGGTGCTCGGGGACGGGCCGGCGATCGGCGACCGAGCCTCGTTGATCACCGAGGTCGAGGGCTCGGCCTTCCGGACGGGCCGCCACGCCTTCGAGCTCGATCCCCGGGATCCGATGGGCACCGGCTTCCTCCTCCGCTAAACCCGCCGCATTGGCGTGTGCATCTGCGATGATCGGCGCGGCCGGCCGGGCCGGGTGGACCGGCGCCGCACCTCGGGAGGCAACGTCGTGATCGATCTCGTCATCAAGGTCCTGATCAACGCGGTCGGCGTCTTCGCCGCGATCCAGGTGGTCCCGCAGATCAAATTTGCGTTCGGCGAGGACTGGTGGAAGCTGCTCGCCGTCGCCCTGATCCTCGCGCTCGTGAATTCGTACGTGAAGCCGATCCTGAAGGCCCTGTCCTTCCCGATCACGCTCCTGTCCATGGGGCTCTTCTCGTTCGTCCTGAACGCCCTGCTCCTGCTCCTCGTGGCGTTCGTCTCCGACCAGCTCAACCTGGGCTTCTCGATCGGCGGCTTCCCGCCGAGCTTCAGCGCCGACTCGTTCATCGGCGCACTCCTCGGCGCGATCGTCATCAGCATCGTGTCGACGCTCCTCGGGATGGTGA
>JBKJVO010000313.1:0-5843 GCA_046717305.1 Candidatus Limnocylindrales bacterium | reverse complement strand
CGGTGTGCAGTCCGATCCGGATCGAGGGCGCGAAGCCGTGCTCGCGGCGGTGATCGGCAAAGGCCCGCCGGATCGAGATCGCGCAGCCGAGCGCGTCATCCGCCGTCTCGAACGCCACGAAGAACCCGTCCCCCGCGTGATGGACCTCCTGACCGCGGCGCGTCCGAAGGAGGGTCCGGATCGTGGCGTCGTGCCATGCCAGCAGCTGGCCCCAGGCCTCGTCGCCGACGGCGTCGATGAGCCCTGTTGAGCCGACGATATCGGTGAACATGAACGTCCTGGTCGCGTGCCGGGACCGTGCCGGCGCGGCGCGCCCGGCCGTGCCCGGAGCGGTCAGTTCCGTGATCCGGCGGAGGCCGATGGTCGCACCGAGGGATTCGAAGGTCGCCCCAGCAGCCGCGAATTCGAGCGCCGCGGCATCATCATCGCCGGCCGCAAGATAGGCCGTGCCGAGCGCCGTCTGTGCGAGAGCCGCCTCGTAGGGCGCATCCGTGGCCTGCCATTCGCGGATGGCGGCCTTCAAGGCGCCGATCGCCGCATCCTGCTCATCGGTCGCAATGGCGACGAGGCCGCGGGCGACGCCCGCTTCGGCTCGCAAGAGGTTCGTCTGGTAGATCGCCGCGGTCGACTCCAGCATCGCGGCGGCGGCCTCGGCACGGCCGATGTCCCGGATCGCGATGGCGACTTCGACTTCGGCCGGCAGGAGCTTGGCCCGTGCGAGTGGGGTAAGGCCGGGCTCGGCAAGGGCCCGGGTCAGGAGGCTCGCCGCCGCTTCGCTCTTCCCCTGAACGTGGCGCACGAGGGCCAGGCCCGGCATCGGGTCGCGCCCGAGTCGGTGCGCCTGACCGAAGGCATCCTCGGCGCCGGCCAGGTCGCCCATGCGGCGACGAATCTCGCCGATCTGGTAGAAGCCCTCGCCGGCGTAGCTCGGTTGGAAGTCGATGAGCTCCGCGCAGGCGCGGCGGGCCTCCGATTCTGCCTGCGCCCATGCCCCGCGCAGCCGGATGATCTCAACGCGACGCACCCGGCACATACCCGGAAAGCCGGCGATCGCCTGTCGCTCGCACCACCGCTGCGCAGCCTCGGCGAACTCGCCGGCACGTCGGAAATCGGTCAGATCCTCGGCGGCGATGGTGGCGTTGCAGTACACCAGTGCCGTCGGGTAGGGCGAGACGTCACCGGAGACGGCCATCACGACCGCCTCATCCAGGGCATCCAGCCCCTCAACAACCCGCCCGAGGGCTACCAGCACGCGGCCGCGGTCGTGGAGGCCGATCGCCTCGAGGTCACGATCCCCGAGCCGGACGCCGATGTCGAGAATCTGGTCGGCCACCGCCAGCGCCGCCTCGAGGTCGCCCCGGTGAAGTGCCGAGTTCAGCGATGGTCGCATGAGCCAGCCGTGGGCGATGGATTCCGGCTGGCCGTCCAGGAGTCGTTTGGCCCGCCGAAGCCAGCCGGCGGCGATCGGACTCTCGGACCGCTGAGAGTGATCAGCGACGAGGGTGAGCGCCGTCCGAGCGGCACGGACACGATCGCCCGCAGCGTCATGCGCCGCGAATGCTCGCTCACGGTATTCGATCGCATTGCCCAGCCGGCCCAACCACCACGATGCCTCCCCGAGACCGTCGAGATCGGCGCCGTCGAGCGAGCGGGTCGCGGAGGCGGCCTCGAGATGGCCCAAGGCATCGGACCAGCGCCGCTCCGCGAGGCTCTTCCGGCCGGCGGCCAGCTCGTCCGCGGGATTCGTTCCGGACTTCGGAGGAGGCGCCTCGCCGGCCGTCGCCCTCACGGACAAGGACGGCCGTCGAAGCGGACGGGACGTCATGGATCGGACGGTAGCACGGCAGCCTGCGTTCGCGGGACGGGACCTTCGGCACTTCGCGTTTGGGCGGGCACGGCTACCATCAGTCGTATGACTTACAGCACCCCGCCGGTCACGGAGGCGGCCGCCGCGGACCGTCCGTACTCCCCAGGCCTCGAAGGCATCGTCGCCGCCGAAACCGCGCTCGGGTACGTGGACGGCGAGGCGGGACGCCTGCTCTATCGCGGCTACCGGATCGGCGACCTCGTCGAGCACGGCACGTACCCCGCGGTCGCGAACCTCCTGTGGACCGGCGAGTGGGAGGCCAGGCACCACCTCCCGACCGCACCCGTGCCGGATGCCGTCTTGATGGCCCTCCGCGCGCTCCCCCTGACCGCCAAGCCGATGGACGCGCTTCGGACCGCCGTCTCCGTGTGGGGCGCCACCCAGCAGCTCGACTGGCCGCCGACCGCGGAGCAGGCGCGCGCCCTGACCGCGTTCTCGCCCTCCGCGCTTGCCGCGTTCGCGCGCCTCCGCCAGGGCTTGGACCCGGTGGCCCCGGACCCGTCCCTCGACCTCGTGCCCGGGTTCCTGTACCAGCTCACCGGCTCGTCGGCTGACGCCAGCACGGCCCGCGCCCTGGATGCCTACTTCATCGTCGGCGCCGAGCACGGCCTGAACGCCTCGACCTTCGCCGCTCGCGTCATTACCTCGACCAGGAGCGATATCGCGTCGGCCGTGACCGGTGCGATCGGCGCGATGAAGGGGCCGCTCCACGGCGGCGCCCCGTCGGAGGTCGTCGAGCAGCTCCACAAGGTGGGCACGCCCGAGCGCGCCGAACAGTGGGTCCGGGACGCCATTGACCGCGGCGAGCGGCTCATGGGCTTCGGGCATCGGGTCTACCGGGCGTACGACCCTCGGGCGAGGGCGCTCCGCAAGGTCGTCGAGGCGATGGAACACAAGCCGGACTGGCTCGCGCTCGCGATCAAGGTGGAGGACGTCGCGCTGCGCGTCCTTGCCGAGAAGCACCCCGAGCGGGCGCTCAAGACGAACGTCGAGTACTACGCCGCCGCCGTCCTCCAGGGCGTGGGCCTCACGCCGGATCTCTTCCCCGCCACGTTCGCGCTGGCACGCCACGCCGGATGGACGGCCCACGTCCTCGAGCAGGCCGGCTCCAACCGGCTCATCCGCCCGGACGCGATCTACACGGGCCCCGGCGAGCGCGACCTCCCGGCCTGAGGCTCAGACCGGCCCGAGCCTCAGCCGGGCGGGATCTCCAGCCAGCCCTGGCGCAGGGCCCGGGCGGCGAGCTCCGTCCTCGACCCGAGGTCGAACCGCTCGAAGAGCCGTCGAAGGTGCGTCTCCACGGTCTTGGCGCCGATCCCCAGGGTGGCCCCGATCTCGTCGTTGCTCCGGCCATCCACGACCAGCCGGACGACGTCCATCTCCCGTGCGGACAGACGCCCCATGCCAGGCCTCGGACGGACATTGAACGCCATCCCGCCCGCCGCCGCGCGTTCGATCGCCTCGACAAGATCGGCGAGTGGTGCGGTCTTGATCACGAACCCGGCCGCCCCAAGGCGGATCGCGGCGTCGGCATACTGCGGGTAGTCGTACGCGGAGAGGACGACCACGGCCGGGGTTCCGGCCGGGCCGGAGAGGTCCGCCTGCAGCAGCCGCAGCCCGCTGTCCGTGCCCAGCCGGATGTCCAGGAGGACGACGTCCACGGCCGCGTGGCGGATGAACTCCAGCGCCTCTTCGACGGACCCCCGACGCGCGTGCGCCGAAGTTGTCACTTCGTCATCGGAGGACGACTCGACCAGACTGACGCGTGCGGCGTCCCAATTTCGCCGCTGTTCGAGCTTGGTCACGCCCGACGACGAGGGTCACCGGGCTCGACAATCCTGAAATCCGCGTCTAACCGTCCACCGGTGTCGATGTGGCAACAACGGGCGCCGGCGCCGGGCCGGCGCGACGCCGCACCACGATGAACGCGCCGACGACGAACACAGCGGTCCCGAGGAAGAACGGCGCCGGCAGGCCTGCCTGCACGACCACGCTGCCGAGCATCGGTCCAACGATCCCCGCCGCGTACAGCGGCAGGTAGACGAGGTTGAGCGTCTGGGATCGACGCTCCGCGGCAACCTCGGTGGCCAGGAGCCCGAAGATCATCGCGCTGATCGCCGACGTGCACGCCGCGAACGCGACGGCGACGAGGGCGAGGAGCGGGATGCCGCCGATGCCGGGCGCGAGCGGCATCAGCCCGAGTGCGATCGCCCCACCGAGCAGCGCCGCCACGAGCACCGGTCGAAACCCGATCCGGTCCCCGAGCGCTCCGGCGAGCGGTGAGAGCAGGGCCCCGGCGAGCGCTGCCGTCCCGGCCACCAGCGCGATCGCGCTCGCCAGCCCGGGCCCGCGCCCGACGACCTCCTCGACGACCACCGGCACGTACGGCCGCGCCATCTGGTTGGCGAGGAATGCCGTCCCGAAAATCAGGAAGATGCCGCGGACGGCCCGGTCGGCAAGGACGCCCCGGACCGCCCCGAAGGCGAGCGTGAGCACGCGCCCCTCCGGCACCACCTCCGGACGCACTTCGCGGGATCCGAAGACCACGAGCGCGGCCGTCCCGAGTGAGAGCAGCGCCGACAGCGCGAAGACCCCGCTCACCGACCACCCGAGGCCGTCGATGAGGATCCCGGCGAGGGTCGGCCCGACCGCGAACCCGACTGGCCCGGAGGCCCCGAACACGGCGATGACCGTCCCGAGCCGGTGCCGTGGCGTGGCATCGCGGATGCCGGCAAGCATCACGCCGGTATTCCCGAGCTGGAATCCGATGAGCAGGACGCTCAAGGCGACATGCCACGGCTCGTGAGCCAGGGCCATCCCGGTGAACACGACCGCCTCGACGATCGCGCTCCGGACGATGACCGCCTTTCGACTGTATTTGTCAGCCCAGACGCCCCACAGGGGCACGAGCGGCATGCCCAGGACGAACAGCAGCGCGCTGAACAGGCCGATGAACGACAGGCGATCCGCGTCGGGGACGCCCATCGCGGACAGTTGCGATGGGAGGAGCGCGAAGACCTGGCTGACGCCGAGGCCCTCGACCATCGACGTAATCCAGAAGACGGTGACGAGAGCGCGCCACCCGTGCCGGCCTGTCGATGACATCCGGCGCAGCCTACTGGAAACGGGGGGTTTGGCCGCGCTGCGCTACCCTCGACAATCGGAGGTGACGATGGACCGCTGGCTTGCTCGACTGATCGATGCCCAGGGTCGCTGGGCCAGGCCGCTCGGCGACTTCAATCACCGCTGGCTTGGCGCGCTCTTCCGGCCCATGCCGGGCGTCCGCGACTTCCTCAACGGTCGATGGCTCGGTCACCCGCTCCACTCGGTCCTCACCGACGCGCCGATCGGGATCCTCTTCCTCGTCATCGTTCTCGATGTCGTCGGGCAGCGGACCGCGGCGGACATCGCGCTGGTCGTCGGGATCCTGTCGATGCTGGCGGCCGCGGTCACCGGTGCGACCGACTACGCCGACACGGACGGCACCGCGCGCGAGCGGGCTACCGTCCACAGCGCGCTCATGGTCGCCTCGCTACTCGTGTACGTGGCTTCGCTCGCGATTCGAGTCTCGGGCGGCGACGACAGGACCGTGGCGATATCGACGTCGATCGTGGGCTTCCTCGTCCTGTCCGCCGGCGCATACGTCGGTGGCGACGTCGTCTACGCCCTCGGGAACATGGTCAGCCGGCACGCCTTCCGAGGCACCGGAACGAAGTGGATCGCCCTCGAACCCGCAGAGCTCGACGGCGACGGCGACATCCCCGAGGGCCGCCCGGTTAAGGCGAAGCGCGGGACCACCCCCCGCCCCCGGGGCCGCGCGGGCGAGGCCGTGCTCGCCGTCCACGACACGTGCGCCCATGCCGGCGGGCCGCTGTCGGGCGGCACGCTCAAGGACGGCTGCCTGGTCTGCCCCTGGCACGGGTCGACGTACCGCCTCGCTGACGGACGAGCCGTCCGTGGGCCGACGGTCTACGAC
>JBKJVO010000312.1:0-3010 GCA_046717305.1 Candidatus Limnocylindrales bacterium | reverse complement strand
GCACATCACCTCGTACATCCGCAAGAAGTACAACCTGATGATCGGCGAGCGGACCGCGGAAGAGGTCAAGATCAACATCGGCACGGCGCTCCCCCTGGAGCGCGAGCTGTCCATGGAGGTCCGCGGCCGGGACCTCATCGCGGGCCTGCCCCGAACCATCCCGATCACCTCATCGGAGGTCATGGAGGCCATCGAGGTGCCGCTCCAGCAGCTCGTCGCCGCGGTCCGGCGCGTCCTGGAGCAGACCCCGCCGGAGCTGTCCTCGGACATCATCGACAAGGGCATGGTCATGTCCGGCGGCGGCGCCCTCCTCCGGAACATTGACAAGCTCCTCACGCAGGTGACGGGCGTGCCCTGTCACGTCGCGGAAAACCCGCTCAACTGCGTCGCGCTGGGGACTGGCGAGGCGCTCAAGCACTACGGCTTCTTCAAGAAGTCGCTCGTCCAGTCGTTCTAGGCCCGGACGGCGCGCCCGTGCCCCCGACCGGCGCGTTCGTTGATCTCCACTGCCATACGTCGGCGAGCTTCGATTCCCTCGCCTCCCCGCGCGCCGTCGTCGCCGCTGCGGCGCGGCGCGGCCTGACCCACGTCGCGATCACGGACCACGATCGGATCGAGGGCGCCCTGGAGGCGCGCGACGTCGCACCGGACGGCCTCACGGTGCTCGTGGGCGAGGAAATCCGGACCCGCGACGGCGACCTCATCGCGGTCTTCCTGACCCGGGCCGTGCCGCCCGGCCTGTCCGCCGCGGAGACGATCGCCGCCGTCCGTGAGCAGGGCGGCTTGGTGGGGATCCCGCATCCCTTCGACCGGTTCCGCGGCTCATTGGCCAGGGGTGAGGGGCTCAGGAACCTCGAGGCACTTGCCGCCACCGTGGACTGGGTGGAGAGCTGGAACGCGCGGTTGATGGTCGGCGATGGCAACGCCCGTGCCGCGGAGCTCGCGCTCGCGGCCGGCGTTCCCGGCGTCGCCGTTTCCGACGCCCACACGACCATGGAGATCGGCGTGGCGTCCACGATCCTCGGCGGCGACCCGTCCACGCCGGACGGCCTGCTCGCGGCGCTTGCGGCCGGGTCCACGCTCGTCACCGGGCGTGCCTCGTTCTACGTCCGCCTCGTGGTGCCCCTTGCGAAGGTCGTGCAGCGGGCCCGGGGCCGCGGCCGCGTCCGGCCGGTGGCCGTCCGATGACGGCGAACGGGGAGCGGGACGCCGATGTGTCCGCGGACCAGCTCTCCCTCGGGCGGCGACTGCGCCAGCCGCGGACGATCGTGTCCATCGTCCTCCCGCTGATCCTCCTCGGTCTCTTTGCACGGAGCGTGCCTGGCTTTCACCTCGAGGAGGTCCCGGCCAAGATCCTCCACGCCAACGGACTCCTGCTGCTGCTCGCGCTCGGGGCCCATTACCTGGGCTTCCCGCTCCGTGGTCTCCGCTGGGCGATCCTCGTGCGGCGGACCGGGTTCCCGCTCAAGGTCCGGGACGCGACGGAGATCATCTTCCTGTCGTGGCTCGTGAACTGCCTCGTGCCGGCCAAGCTCGGGGACATCTACCGCGCGTACCTGCTGAAGATCAACACCACGGTCTCCCTGTCCCGGACGTTCGGAACCGTCTTCGTCGAACGGATCCTGGACCTGTTCGCGATCGTCCTGCTGGGGCTCGCGGCCGGGTTCGTCTCGTTCCGGACCGGTCTACCCGACGAGATTCAGATCGTCTTTGCGGCCGGCGTCGCCTTCGTCGTCCTCCTTGCGGCCGGGCTGCTCACGATGCGCAACTTCGGGCGGCGGATCATGGTTGCCCTGCCCGTCCCGCACAAGGTCGTGGAGTTCTACGACCGATTCGAGGAGGGGGTCTTTTCATCCGTCGGGCTGCGCGCGATGCCGAGGCTCGTGGTCATCACCGGCCTGATCTGGGCCACGGAGGCGACGCGCCTGTTTCTCGTCGTCCAGGCACTCGGCTTCCCCGACGTCCATCTCGGGATCAGCGGCGCGTTCTTCATCGCGCTCTCGGCCTCGCTGCTGACGGCGATCCCGATCACGCCGGCCGGGCTCGGATTCGTGGAAGGCGCCGTCGTTGGTCTCCTCACGCTCGTCTATGGGGTTCCGCAGACGGAGGCCCTCGCAATCACGATCGTGGACCGCACCCTCAGCGTGCTGACGATCATCGTCCTCGGCTCGATCGTCTATGCGATCTCGCCCAAGCGTCGCGGCGCCGGAGTATCACTTCCGGCCTGACGGTCCCGGTACCACGGACCGCCGCGCACCGATCGCAACCGCACACTGCCCGACGCCTCCGCCTCGCCGTGGGGCCATCGGGCGAGGTACCAACGGGTGATATGGACGGTCCAGCCGCGCGCCGATAGTCGGCATAGCGAGCGGCACGGTCCGCCCAGCACCAGGGAGCGTCCGGGACCCATCCATGACCACCCAGAACGGTCGAGCCTTCAACGAGTGGCTCCGAACCCAGCTCAAGGCGAAGAAGATGTCGCAGCGACAGCTCGCCCAGCAGTCCGGGGTCGACCACTCGACGATCTCGCGCCTCATTCGCGGCGATCGGATGCCGTCCCTCGGGACGGCGACGAAGCTCGCCCGCGGGCTGCGCGAGATCCGGGAGGACGCGGACGCGGCCCAGTACCTGGGTCTCGTGGTGAACGGGACGCAGAACCCCACGGCGCGCGTGGAGTACGCGCTCCGCGCGGACGAGGCGCTCACCGAGGCGCAGGTCCGTCAGATCATGGAGTACTACCTCGCCGTCCGGATGCGCCGTTTCGGGCGCGTCTTCCAGGCGGCCGATGCCGGCACGACCGGCGGCGGCCAGGGGCGCACGGACCCATCGCTCACGCGATCGATGGGGTTCCGGCCGGCGCAGCCCGCGGGCATCGCCCCGCGGGTCGGCCTCGCCACGCGGACGCCGGCCACGACGACGCTGACCCGCACCACCGGACGGACCACCGACCGGTACTGACCAGCGCATACAACTGACCCGGATTCCCTCCACGTCCGGGTCTCGGGGACAG
>JBKJVO010000311.1:0-6296 GCA_046717305.1 Candidatus Limnocylindrales bacterium | reverse complement strand
TCCCATCGACGAGATCCTCGGTCTGCTGGGGGCCCCGCGATGAACGATCGCTTCTTGCGGGCCTGCCGGCGCGAGCCGGTGGATGCCACGCCGGTCTGGTTCATGCGGCAGGCCGGGCGGACCTTTGCCGAATACCGGGCGCTCCGCGAGCGGTTCGGGATCCTGGAGCTGGCCAAGAACCCGGAGCAGTGCGCCGAGGTGACGCTCATGCCCGTGCGCGCGCTCGGCGTGGACGCGGCGGTGGTCTACGCGGACATCATGCTGCCGCTCGAGCCGATGGGCGTCGATCTGCACATCGAGCCGGAGGTCGGGCCGATCATCGAGCGGCCCGTCCGCTCGCTCGCCGACATCCGGGCGCTCCGGCCGTTCGATCCCGGCGGCACCGAGTTCACCCTCGAGGCGATTCGCCTCGTCCGCCGCGAGCTGGAGGGGCGCGCCGGCGTGATCGGCTTCAGTGGGGCGCCGTTCACCCTGGCCTGCTACCTCATCGAGGGCCGGCCGTCCCGGGATTACACCCTCGCGAAGTCGTTCATGTACCGCGAACCGGGGGCGTGGCACGAACTCATGGAGCGCCTGTCCACGATGGCCGTGACGTATTTGCGAGCCCAGGTGGACGCGGGCGCGCAGGTCGTCCAGCTGTTCGACAGCTGGGTCGGCGGGCTTGGGCCCGCGGAATACGCAGAGTTCGTCCAGCCTCATGTCCGCGCCATCGTCCGCGCGCTCGACGGCGTGCCGGTCATCCTGTTCGGGACCGGGACGGCCGCGCTCCTGGAGCTCATCGCCGACTGTGGCAGCGATCTCGTGGGCGTCGACCACCGCGTCTCGCTCGACGATGCATGGCGTCGGATCGGCCCGGATCAGGGGATCCAGGGCAACCTGGACGGCGCACGTGTGCTCGCGGGCTGGGAGGCGACCGAGGTCGGAGCCCGGCGCGTCCTGGACGAGGCCGCCGGAAGGCCGGGCCACGTCTTCAACCTTGGCCACGGCGTCCTGCCGGGGAGCGACCCGGAGGTGCTCCGGCGCCTGGTGGACTTCGTCCACGAGGAGACGAGCCGCGAGCGTCAGCCGGCCGAAGCCGTCTCGTGAACGAGCTCGGGCCGCGCGCCGGGGTGCTGCTCATGACCTACGGCTCACCGGATTCCCTTGACGCGGCCGATGTCGGCGCCTACCTCGGGCGCGTTCGGGGCGGGCGCGCGCCGGAGCCGGACCTTGTCACGGAGTTCACGCGTCGATACCGGGTCATCGGTGGCTCGCCGCTGATCGAGATCACCCGGCTCCAGGCCGCTGCGCTCTCGGCGCGGCTCGGGCGTCCCGTCGAGGTCGGGATGCGCTTCTCGGAGCCCTCGATCGAGGCCGGCCTGCGATCCCTGATCGCAGCCGGGGCACGTGAGGTGGCGGCCATCGTCCTGTCGCCCCAGTATTCGCCGCTGCTGATGGGCGGATACGCACGCGCGATTGACGCGGTGCTGTTGTCGCTCGGATCCGATGCGCCCGTGGTCGAGGTCGCCGGAGAGTGGTGGGAGGAACCCGAGTTCGTCGCTGCGCTCGCGGGGCGCGTGCGGGACGGGCTCCAACGGCTCCCCGCCACGGAGCGCGACCAGACGATGGTGCTGCTCACTGCCCACAGCCTCCCGCGGCGAGTGGCGGACCAGGAGCCGGGGTACGTCGACCAGCTCAGGGCGACCGCCGCGGCCGGCGCCCACTCGGCCGGCCTGCGGCCGGACCAGTGGTGGTTCTGCTTGCAGAGCGCCGGACACGAGCCGGGCGAGTGGATGACGCCGGACCTCGCCGATCTCGTGGCCGATCTGGCCACGACCGGCTGCGCCTCCGTCCTGGTCGCGCCGGTCCAGTTCCTGGCCGACCATCTCGAGGTGCTCTACGACATCGATATCGGCGCCCGCGAGCAGGCCGAATCCCGCGGCGTCAGTTTTCGCCGAATCGCCTCGCTGAACGCGGACGACGAGCTGATCGAGGTGCTGGCGATGGTCGCCGCGAGGACACTCGAAGGCCTCCAGGTGGCCCCGGAACGCCGATAGCCGAGCGGTAACCAGTCCGACGATCGACCCTGGAGGAGTGAGCGTGGCCGGCCGTCTCCGGTCTGACCGCACCCTGATAACCGGAACAAACCGCCCGTCGATTCGCGAGCCACCTGTTCGTGGATACGATGCGGGCGGCAGATGACCGTTTCTGCGATCTCACGGCGAGGGGAAGACAGTGGCAAATTTCGTGTTGGTCTACCACGGCGGCTCGATGCCCGAGACGCCGGAGGCTGGCGCCAGGATCATGGAGGGGTGGACCGCCTGGTTCGGCCAGCTCGGCGGCGCCCTCGTCGACGGCGGCAACCCGGCGTCGCGCTCGAAGACGATCGCGGCGAACGGTTCGGTCAGCGACGACACGGACGGCCCGACCGGCTACTCGATCATCAAGGCGGACTCGCTCGACGCGGCGGTCGCGCTTGCGAAGGGCTGCCCCGTCCTCCAGGGCGGCGCGTCCGTTCAGGTCGTGGAGACCTTCGAGGCCATGTGACCCGGGCCGGCGGCGGCCGACCTCATACGTTGGCCGCCGCTCAGGTCGGCTTGGCGATGGAGATCCAGGTGCCGTTGCTGTCAGCATCGGGATCGTGGTTGTCTGACGGAACATAGGTCCCACTCGACCAAACGACCGACGTGACAGTGAACGTGACGTTACCCGTCGTGCCGGGCAGCTTCGTCCTGGATACAAGGCAGCGGCCATTCGACCCGGTCGTGCACGTGGCCGTCCCACCGCTGCTCCAGGTCCCGGTCACAACGGCACCGGTCAGCGCAGCATGGGTCGAGGTGTCGACCCCGATCGTCACCTTTGCATTCCAGCGCGAGCCCGCCTTCGTGGCCGAGGCATCGAGGTCACCGACGTGGAACGGCGACGGCGGAGGCGGGGCCGCCCCGATGGTAACGCTGACGGTGGCGGTATCCGTGGCGCCCGGCCCGTCGCCGGCCGTGTAGGCGAATGTGTCCGGGCCGGAGTACCCGGCGGCCGGCGTATAGGTCACCGAACCACCTGGCCCGATCGTGACCGTCCCGTGGCTGGCCGCCCCGACGCTGACAACGGTCAGGGCGTCACCGTCGACGTCCGTGTCGTTGGCGAGGACGGGCACCGCGATCGCGGTCTGATACGGCGTCGAGGCCGAATCGTCGTTTGCGACGGGCTGATCGTTGACGGAGGTGACCGTCAGGCTGACCGACCCGGTGTCCGTCCCGACGCCGTCGCCGACAACGTACGTGAACGTGTCGGAGCCGTGGTAATTGAGCGACGGCGTGTACGTCACCGTGCCGTTGGCGTTGGCGACGGTCGTGCCGTGTGACGGCGCGCCGGTGCTAACGACCGAGAGAGCGTCGCCGTTCACGTCGGTGTCGTTGGCCAGGACGGCGATCGGCCCGCCCAGGTCCTCGTCGACGATGGCCACAACATCGACGGCGACGGGCGGGGAGTTCGGGGGCGGTGGTGGCGGCGGGACCAGCGCCAGAACAGCGCCATCAGCGTCGATGACGCCGCACCCGAAGTACTCGGGGTAGCGCGCGTCGGTCGTCGCGATCGGGGTTGCGTTCACGCCGAAGCCGACGTCGGCTGTCGAGCAGATGGCCGATCGGGCGTCGTCCAGCAGACCGGGGCTGCCGGCGTCGGCAAGTCCCGCGTCGAGGAGGAGTGCGAGGGTTCCCGCCAGGTGCGGTGAGGCCATCGAGGTCCCACTGAGGAACGCGTAGCCCAGGTCGCTGCAGAACATGCAGGTTCCGACCGGGACGGGCGAGGCGACCTGGTCACCCGGGGCCGCGACATCGACCTCGGGTCCGGTGCACGAGTAGCCGGTCAGCGCGTTGTTCCCGTTCGTGAACGTCGTCGACAGGACCTCCGGGTAGGCCGCCGGGTAGACCACGGGGCAGCCGAAGAGCAACTCCCAGATGTCGAGCGGGTTGACGTTGCCGGACGCTGCCGCGAGCAGGACACCGCTCGCCGCGGTTGCCTCAACGGCGGCCTGGAGCGTGGCCGAAACCTCGTGACCGCCGAGACTCATGTTGACGACGCGGATGTCGACCGCGTTCGTGTTGTTGTACGCGACGACCCAATCGAGTGCCGCGATGAGACCCGAGTATTCGCCCTCGCCGTTCGCGTTGAGGATCTTGAGGGCGAACAGATCGACGCCGGGTGCGACGCCCGTCACGAGGTATCCGTTGTACTCGGCAGCGATGATCCCGGAGACGTGGGTCCCGTGACCGTTGTCGTCGAATGGGTCCGCGTCACCGTTGAAGAAGTCGTAGCCGCCCGCGTAGATACCGTTGAACTCCGGGTCCACGATATAGGGCAAGTCGTCCAGGTCGTTGTGGATGTAGTCGATGCCGGTATCGATGACCGCGACCTTGATGCCACTGCCATCGATGCCGGCCTGGTGGACTGTGCGGGCACCGATGTGCTCGACACCCCAGGCGTTCTCGTACTCGAGATCGCCCGTATCGGGGCCGTGGTCGAACGAGGTCAGCCTGCCGTCGAACTCGACACCAGTGACGCCGGGCTGGCTCGCGAGCTGCTTGAGCTGCCCCTGCGGCACCTCGGCCGCGATGGCATCGACGATCCCGTAGCGGTGCCTGACCTTGCCATCGAGTCGCTCGATCGCGCGCTCGTCGGCCCGGCCCGGATGGCCGTCGTAGGTGACGATGACCTTGACCTTGCCCGTCCCGGTGCCCGTCGGAGCGGCAGCGACCGCCGGAGCGGCAGCGACCACCGACGGGAACGAGGCCGCCATCAGGGCCAGGCCGACCACGAACTGGGCGAGCGTTCGGCGTGCTCGTTGGCGAGTTCGACGGTGCATGTTCGAAGGCCTCTGGCCACCTGCGCTGACGGGCGACGGGCATTCACGGTACGCCACGCGTCGGGTGCCCACAAGGGGTTCCGTACCATTGGATGCCGTCCATCGGCGGTGCCGGCCGGGCGTGCGTTCGCCTATGTCGCTCCGTGCTGCTGGGAGCAGCAAAGGTGGCGCATTTCAGTCGATATGGCGTCCTGGACCGGTTCACCGCACGGTTCGACGTGCTCGTCCGATCGTGAGATGGGGGTTACGGGGCCCGTTATGGCTCTCCCTTCCCCCGATTTGCTGGTGGGAGCAGCAGCGGAGGGGCGAAGGGATCGTCGCAGGGCCGCCACCGGTCAGCCGCGTTCGGTGCCCTTCGGCGCCTCGTGCATGATGCCGATCTGGTTCCCATCCGGATCCGTGACGAACGCCATCCACAGGTCATGGTCCGGGGCGGCGTACGGGATGTGCGGCTCCTGGCGGGCCGTCGCACCGCGCTCGAGCAGGCGCTCCCAGGTGCCGCTCACGTCGTCCACCCAGAAGTACATCGTGGCCCGGCCCTGGAAATCGGCCTGCGGGACGACGGCGAGGTAGAGCCGGATGCCCGCCGCATCCATGAACGCAATTCCGGGAGCCGCATCTGGACCCGGAGCCCCAGCACGCCCTCGTAGAACGCGACCGCCCGGTCCACGTCGCCTACGGGAACGAGGATCTGGCCGATCGCCTTGAGGTCGGTGGTCATGGTCGTCCGGGTCCCTCCGTGATCGAATTGCATCGCTCCGAACCACGATAGGCAACGCGTCGCCACGGCTGGATCGCTCTTCGGTTGGAGCAGGCTGGTTCAACGCCGCCGGCGTCCGCGTGCGGCGTCCGCTACCGTTCAGCACGATGAACGTCGATGCCGATCGAGCCGCGCTCGAGTCTGCCCTGGCCGGCCACGGCGAGCACGAACTCTTCGCCTGCGACCCCGCGCTCGCGGACACGGCGGCGTTCTGCGCGGCCTACGGGTTCGCCCTCGAGGACAGCGCCAACACGATCGTCGTCATCGGGAAATCCAATCCGCCCGTCTACGCGGCGTGCGTCGTCCTGGCGACCCACCGGCTTGACGTGAATCACGCCGTCAGGGACCGGCTCGGCACCAGGAAGGCGTCGTTCGCCTCGCCGGACGAGACGCGCGACCGGACCGGCCAGGCGATCGGCGGAGTCACGGCGTTCGGGCTCCCCGACGGGATGCCGCTCCTCGTGGACGCCGCGGTCATGGCGCGCCCGAGGATCGTCCTCGGTGGCGGCAGCCGAAGCTGGAAGGTGATCGCGCCGTCCTCGATCCTCCTGACCCTCCCGAACGTCGAGGTCGTGGAAGGCCTCGCGAACCCGGCGCCGCCCCGGGAGCCCACCGCCACCGGTTGAGCGGGCGACCTTGCCGGGATCGCAGGCGACCCGCGAGCGTGCCGATCGGCGCTAGCCGATTCATGCCTGG
>JBKJVO010000310.1:0-7752 GCA_046717305.1 Candidatus Limnocylindrales bacterium | reverse complement strand
CGGTCTGGTCGCGGACATCATGGATCGTTTAGGCCCGTATCTGGAGCCGGACGTCGTGGACGCGGAGACTGTCTCGCGGCTTCGCGACGGGATCCAGCTCATCGAGCGCAAGACCTCCGCCCGCGGCTGACGCGGACCGGTTCGGCGACACTGCTCTCGTCGCGCCCAGACCCGGATCGCTCATGCGCCAGCTCTACCTCGCAGCGACCGGCCAGAACCGTGGCAAGACGACCGCGTCGCTCGGACTGCTCAACGGGTTCCTGGAGCGCGGCCTCAGGGCGGGCTTCATGAAGCCCGTCGGCCAGCGGTTCGTCATCGACCATGGCCAGCCGGCGGACGAGGACGCCGTCCTGATGCACGAGACGTTCGGGCTGACCGAGCCATACGACGTGATGAGCCCCATCCACATCCCGCGCGGGTTCACGAAGGCCTATATCGCCGGCGAGGTCGTCGAAGACCTCGGTGCCCGGATCACCCGTGCCCAGGCGGCATTCGAGAACCACGACGTGCTGCTCGTCGAGGGCACCGGTCATGCTGGCGTGGGGGCCGTGATCGGCCTGTCGAACGCGACGGTCGCGGCCCTGCTCGGAGCGCCCGCCATCATCGTGAGCGAGGGCGGTGTCGGCCGGCCGATCGACGAGATCGTCCTGAACGCCGCGCTCTTTCGGGCCCACGGCGTCACCGTTGCGGGCGCGATCGTGAACAAGGTGGACGTGGACGCGCAGCCTGGGATCGCGCGGGTCATCGAGCGCGGCCTCGCTCCGTACGGGATCCCGCTCCTCGGCGTCCTCCCGGTTCGCCCGATCCTGTCCAACCCGACCCTCGAGATGATCCTCGAGGGCGTTCGCGGCGAGCCGATCCACGACGGCCCGGACCTGGACCGCGTGATCGACAGCGTGGCGATCGGCGCGATGGAGCCGGGGCACATGCTCGAGCGCGTGGGACCGGGGACCCTGGTCATCGTGCCGGGCGACCGCGAGGACGTGATCCTGACGCTCACGACGGCCCACCTCATGGGTCCGGCCGGGACAGCGGATCCCGGGGAATTCGTCGCACTAGGCGGGAGAGCCGCCGCGGCCGGACACGAGGGCGCGGCGATCGGGCTCGTTCTGACGGGCGGCTATCGTCCGCGACAGGCGGTCATCGATGCGATCCGCCGAGCCGACCTGTTCGCGACGCTCGTCACGGAGGACACCTACTCCGTGGCATCCGAGGTCCACGACCTCCTCGTCAAGACGCACCCGGCCGACTTCGAGAAGATCGATCTCATCAAGGGCCTGATCGCGGAGAACCTCGACGTGGACCGAATCCTCGCGGTCGCGACCGCCCCGGGCCGCGCCTAGCTTCGCCCGCCGTCCCGCCATCCCGGTTCTGGGCTGACGCGGCCGTCTCGCCCCGGCAGCCCCGACGACCGGTCGGACCCGTTCTTACTCCCAGCCGGTGAGCATCCGGGAGAACCTGGCGGTTGCCCGCCACTCAGCCGAGTTGCTCGTTGTCGATGAGGCGGGTCGCGCCGAACCGAACGGCGAGCGAGAGCAGGGCAGGCCCGACCACCTGGTCCAGCTCTGCCAGCGTTGCCGAGTCCGCGCACGAGACGTAGTCCGGGCTCGCGAGCGGTTCCGTGGACAGCTCATCGCGCATCACGGCCCGCAGGGCTTCGCCGGATCGTTCGCCCCGCTCCCAGGCCCCACGGGCCGCGAGCAGGGCTCGCCGGAGGACCGGGGCCGCGGCCCGCTCCGCCGGGTTGAGATGGACGTTGCGCGACGACATCGCCAGCCCGTCCGCCTCGCGGATCGTGGGGCATGCGACGACCTCCGTGGGGATCGCCAGGTCGATGGCCATCCGCCGGATCACGGCGACCTGCTGCCCGTCCTTCTGTCCGAAGTATGCGCAGTCGGCACGGACGAGGCCGAGCAGGATCGCCACCACCGTCGCCACCCCATCGAAATGGCCGGGCCGGGCCGCGCCCTCGAGCGGCCGCGAGATCGCGCCCACCGCAACGATCGTGTCGAATCCCGGCGGATAGACCTCCTGGACCGGCGGCGCGAAGACCAGGTCGACGCCCTCCGCCTCGCAGGTCGCGACGTCGCGGGCCTCATTCCGGGGGTACCGGGATAGATCGCCCGGATCCGTGAACTGGCGAGGGTTGACGAAGATCGAGACGACCGTCGTGGCATTCTCCGCGCGTGCCCGGGCAATGAGCGCCCGATGGCCGTCGTGGAGCCACCCCATCGTCGGCACGTAGCCGATCGGGCCGGGGCTGGCATCAAGCGCGTCGCGCAGCTCCTCGCGTGTCCGGACAACCCGAGTCAAGGACGAATCACAGGTCGCGGTCGAGGGGAATGCCGGCCGGCAGGCCCTCGGCCGTGCCCGCGCTCGCTCGGTCATCTGGTGTTCGGCCGAGCGCCTCGTCGAGCGTGGCCTGATCCATCCGGACCGTCTCCGCGGGGCCCGGAAACGTGCCGTTCACGACGTCGGCCGCCCATGCAACGGCCGCCGCCGCGATCGTCCCCTGCAGGTCGGCGTACGTGCGGGCATGGCGCGGCGTGAACGTTCCCAGCCCCAGCAAGTCCGTGACCACCTGGACCTGGCCGCTGCATCCGGGGCCGGCGCCGATCCCGATCGTCGGGATCCGGAGACGGGAGGTGATGACCGCGGCGAGCTGCTCCGGGACCAGCTCCAGGACGATCGCGAACGCCCCGGCTTCCTGGATGGCGACCGCGTCGGCGAGGAGCGCCCGGGCCGTCTCGCGGCTCTTGCCCTGGACGCGTACCTTGCCGCCCATGCCGTGCTGCGATTGTGGTGTCCAGCCGATGTGGCCCATGACGGGGATCCCGGCTCGGACGAGCGCCTCGACGATCCGAGCGCTCCTGACCCCGCCCTCGATCTTCACGGCTGTGGCACCGGCCTCGCGGAGGAACCGCCCGGCGTTCTCGACCGCCTCAACCGGCGCGCTGTACGACAAAAATGGCATGTCGCCGATCACGAGCGCCCGGCGCGTCCCGCGGACGACCGCCGCGGTGTGGTGGAGCATCTCGGTCATCGTCACCCGGACGGTGGAGTCGTAGCCCAGCAACACCTGCCCGAGCGAATCGCCGACGAGAAGCATCGGGATTCCGGCCTCGTCAAGGATCCGGGCCGTCGGGTAGTCATAGGCCGTGAGCATCGGCAGTCGCTCGCCGTCCGCGTGCATGCGGCCGATGTCCGCGGTGGTCAGGCGGCGGACCGGATCCGAAGCGGCGCTCATCGCGGGGCCTCCTGCATGCCGGCAGTCTGCCGCGCCGCGTCTCGCGCGTCCAATGCCGCGGCGACCCGATCCAGGAGTCGGTCGGCGACCTCGCGCTTCGGGAGGAGCGGCAGCTCGTCCCGGCCGCCCGCGGCGTCCAGGATCGCGACCCGGTTGGTGTCCGTCCCGAAGCCGGAGCCCGCTTCCGCCACGTCGTTCGCGACCAGGAGATCGACGCCCTTGGCCCGCAGCTTGGCCTCGGCACGTTCCAGGGATCCAGCCTCCGCCGCGAACCCGACCAGGAGCGGCGCGGGGAGGGCCGGAGCGCGGGAACGGGCGCCGGTGCTGTCGAGGCCGCGCGCGATGCGCCCCACCTCCGCGAGGAGGTCGGGCGTCGGGACGAGCTCCAGGGTCAAGCCCTCACCGCGGGCGAGCTTCCCCTTCGCCGGTTTCACCGTCGTGAAGTCGGCGACGGCGGCCGCCATGACGAGCGCGTCGAAGCGCGCGGCGACCGGACCGCCAGGGCCGCCCGCTTCGCCACCCTCGCCCGCGTCGCCGAACAAGGCCCCCAGCAGCGCCCCCCGGAGCTCGCCGGTCGTCTCGACACGCACGACTCGGGCGCGGTCGTCCGGCAGCGGGACGCTGACGTCGGCGGCGATGAGCGTGACCGTGGCGCCGCGGTCCAGGGCGGCCTCCGCGATCGCCACGCCCATCTTCCCGGTGGAGCGGTTGCCGATGTAGCGGACCGGATCGATCGGCTCACGGGTGCCGCCCGCGGTGACCACGACATGCCGGCCCGCGAGGTCGGCCTCACGGGGCGGCCTGGTCGCGAGCGGCGGGCGTGCCGTCGCATCCGGCTGACGGATCGGGCGGTCGGCGAGCGCCCCGACCACGGCGTCCACGATCGCGGGAAGGTCGGCGAGGCGCCCCACGCCGGACTGCCCGGACGCCAGCGGCCCGCTGTCGGGCGCGACGATCGCGTAGCCGAAGGCATCCCGTAGCCGGGCGACGTTCGTCCTGGTGGCGGGGTGCGTCCACATGTCGCCGTCCATCGCCGGCGCCACGACAACCGGGGCCGAGGTTGCCAGGCACGCGGCCGTCACGACGTCACCGGCCAGCCCGTTCGCCATCGCCCCGAGCCAATGCGCCGTGGCCGGCGCCACCACCACGGCGTCCGCGCTGTCGGCGATCACGATGTGCCCGATCCGACCGTCCGGCAGGAGCTCCATGAGCTCCGATTCGACTGGGTGGCGCGACAGCGCCTCAAACGTGAGCGGCCCCACGAACCGTGCCGCGGAGGGCGACAGGAGGACGACGACATCCGCGCCCTCCGCCGTCAGGAGCCGGAGCAGTTCGACGGCCTTGTAGGCGGCAATGGAACCGGTCACGCCGAGCGCGACGAGCCTGCCGGCGAGGCGGCCGCCGCGCGGGGCCCGAGTGCCATTCACGTCCGGGGGCTCCTCATCCGAGCCCGAACCCGAGCCCGAGCCCGAGCCCGAGCTCCAGCGGCTCCCCGCCGCTCACCTCGGCGTGGAGGATGCCGAGGCCCTTGAGCGTGAGATCCGGGTCAATGACATCAACGCCCTCGATCGCGGCGGCCCACGGCGCGGTACTCAGCCCGCCCGTGAGGATCGTCCGGACCGCCTCCTCCGCGACACCCGCGCCGTCCGCGAGCTCACGGCGGATCCGCGCCAGCAGCCCCGTGGCGAGTGCCTGATACCCAAAGATCGTGCCCGACTGCATCGCGCTGACCGTGTCCCGCCCGATCGCCCGGTCAGGAACCCGAAGCTCGATCCGAGGCAGCTTCGCGGTGCGCGCAGCGAGCGCCTCCAGGCCCAGCTCCAGGCCGGGCGCGATCGCGCCGCCGACGTAGGCGCCATCCGCGGCGACACAGTCGAAGGTCGTGGCGGTCCCGAAGTCCGCGACGACCGCCGGCGTCCCGTACAGGCGCGCCGCCGCGAGGGCGTTGACGAGCCGATCTGCGCCGACCTCGGCGGGCCGGTCCACGCGCACGGGGAGCGGGACCGTGCCGACGCCGGCCAGCAGGAGCGGCCGCTCGCGGCGTGTCGCCACGGCCTCCAGCGCCGCGGTGACCGCGGGCACGACGGACGCGCAGGCGATCGCGGAGATGTCGGCGAAGGCGATGGCGTCCAGCCGGAGGAGGCCGTCGATGAGGAGTTCCAGCTCGTCCGCGCTTGCACGCGGGTTCGTAACCGCCCGGCGCGTGCCGGCGAGGATGCCGTTCCGGAACCAGCCGACGGTGACGTTCGAGTTCCCGATGTCGATCGCGAGGAGCATGGCGGGATCATACGCGGGCCCCCGGCAGGCCAGCCGCGCACGAAATCGGCCCTCAGCCGAGGGACGTCTGCGATACCATCGGCACCCGAACCGTCCGCCTCGTGTGCCCCGGAGGAGACGCCCGTGTCCAGCGAGCCGTCGGCGAAGTTCTTCGTGAACGAGGGCGTGGTGTCGAGCCGCGAGGATATGCTCAACGTTCTCCGGCCGCTCCTCAGGCAGACGGTCACGTATCACTACTTCCGGAGCCGGGAACTGGTCTCCCATGGGACCGGCTGGGTTGAGCGGATCGTGGTGGACCAGCCCGAGGTCTCGACCTACTTCACCCCGATCGCCGTGACGCTCAACGTCGATTCGTTTGAGCACCTTGAGTTCACGACACGACCGGACCAGCTCCTCGAATACACCCTCGTCCAGGGTGACGAGCGGATCGTTCTGCAGTTCGCGCCCATCGGCGACGGGGCCGGCCGGTCGCCGTTCGCGCCCGAGCAGCTCGCCTTCGACACGTCGGGCTACGTCCAGATGGAGCTGCTGGGCCAGGAGTCTGCGGAGGACTGACCCCTCGCGTCCGCCAGCCTCGGGATCTCCCGGGCCGCCCCGACGAAACACCTGCAAATTCGGTCATCCGCGGGCATTGGCGCGCGCTACCATCGCCGCATTGCACCCGACGCGGGCGTCCCGGCACGTCGGCGGTCGATCTCCCGGCAACGGCGGATCGACGGGTCTCGAGGGAAGGCCCCAGGCCGACTGCATGGTGCTCGCCGACGGCGCGAGCGGGGTCGGCTGACCCCGAGGCGGCGCTGATCGAGCCCGCACGGGCCCGTGCGCCGAGAGGGAAGGGAGGGTCCTGAGCGCGTGGACGCGATTGCGTCGTATTTCAAGTTCGAGGAACGAGGGACCAATCTCGCGACGGAGGCGCGGGCGGGCTTGACCACGTTCATGGTCATGGCCTACATCATCTTCCTGAACCCATTCATCCTGACCACGGGCTTCGGTGATGCGGATCCCGCATTCACCGCGGTCGCCCTGGCCTCCGCCACGGCACTCGTCGCCGGGATCATGACCATCGTGATGGGCGTCGTCGGCAACTATCCGTTCGCGCTGGCTGCCGGCCTTGGGATCAATGCCATCGTGGCCTTCGGCCTGACTGCCCGCGGCCTCAGTCCGGCGGCGGCGATGGGGGTGATCGTCCTCGAGGGGCTCTTGGTGACGCTCCTTGTCGTCGTCGGCCTGCGGGAGGCGATCATGAGCGCCGTCCCGCTCTCATTGAAGCGGGCGATCGGCGTCGGGATCGGCCTGTTCATCCTGTTCATCGGCTTCGCGAACGGCGGGCTCGTGGTGGCGGGCGCCGGGACGCTCGTGACCATCCACTTTCCGTCCGAGCCGAAGGACTTCGTCTTCATCGCCGGCTTGGTGATTACCGTGGTGCTCTACGTGATGAAGATCAGGGCAGCCCTGGTCATCTCGATCCTGGCCACGACGGTCATCGCACTCGCTACGGGCGTCGCCACGGTCCCGGGTGGCCTGACCGCCACACCGGACTTCTCGACGCTGGGCAGGTTCGACGTCACCGGGGTCTGGGACCTGGGGCTCGTGGTTGCCCTCCTGATCATCTTCGCGATCTTTCTCACTGACTTCTTTGACACGATGGGCACGGTGACCGGCGTCGCGGCCGAAGCCGGCCTCGCCAGGCCGGACGGCTCGGTCCCCGACGTGGGTCGCGTCCTCATCGTGGACTCGCTCGCCGCGGTTGCGGGTGGCGTGGCGGGGACATCGTCCAACACCACGTACATCGAGAGCGCGGCGGGTGTCGCCGAGGGTGGCCGGACCGGCTTCACCTCCGTTGTCACGGGCGTGCTCTTCCTGCTCGCGATCTTCCTGGCGCCGATAGCCGGGATCGTTCCGGGCGTCGCCACGGCACCGGCCCTGGTCCTCGTGGGCTACCTAATGTTCACGCTTATCAAGGACATTCCTGTGGGCGACATCGAGGAAGGGCTTCCCGCCCTGCTCACGATGATCCTCATGCCTCTGACCTACGACATCACGGTGGGGATCGGCGCCGGCTTCATCAGTTGGGTGCTCATCCGCGTGATCCGTGGCAAGTTGAGCGAGATCCACCCGCTGATGTGGATCGTCTCGATCGCCTTCATCGTCTTCTTCGCGCAGGAGTGGATCAGCGGCCTCGCTGTCTGACCGCAGTCGGGGGACGGGGGGGGGGGGGCGGGGGCGGC
>JBKJVO010000309.1:0-4250 GCA_046717305.1 Candidatus Limnocylindrales bacterium | reverse complement strand
GCTCGCCAGCGCGACCACCGCCATGACCTCCGAGGCGACCGTGATCACGAACTCGGTCTCGCGCGGGTAGCCGTTCTCGCGCCCACCCAGGCCCACGACCACCTTCCGGAGGGCACGGTCGCTGATGTCCACGGCGCGCGGCCAGAGGACATTGAGGACGTCGATGCCGAGCGCGTTGCCGTGATGGATGTGGTTGTCCAGGAACGCCGCGCCGAGGTTGTGCGCCGCGCCGATGGCGTGGACGTCACCCGTGAGATGGAGGTTGAAGTCCTCCATCGGGATGATCTGGCTCTTCCCGCCACCGGCGGCGCCGCCCTTGATCCCGAACACGGGCCCCAGGCTGGGCTGGCGGATGCAGACCGCGGCCTTGCGGCCGATCAGGTTCAGCCCCTGGACGAGACCCACGGTCGTGGTGCTCTTGCCCTCGCCGAGCGGCGTCGGGCTGATCGCCGTGACGACGACGTACTTGCCGCGCGGACGCTCGGCCTCCAGCCGTCCAATCGCCGCCAGGCGGATCTTCGCCTTCGAGAAGCCGTACGGCTCCACCTCGTCGTCCCGGAGGCCAAGCTCGTGGGCAATATCCAGGATCGGGCGCGGCGTGACGGACCGGGCGATCTCCAGGTCTGACGGCGGGCTCACGCGTCTCCTCGTGGGGCGGGTTGGTCGGCTGGCTCGTCGCGGTCGGCTGGCTCGTCGCGGTCGGCAGCCTGCCGCTCGGCCGCGCGGACGAGATGGGCGAGGAGCAGGGCGTTGGTCAGCGGACCGACGCCGCCCGGTACCGGGGTGATCGCCCCGGCGACCTCCCGGGCGCTGGCAAAATCGACGTCGCCGACGAGGTGCCCGTCCACGACGTTGATCCCGACGTCGATGACGACCGCACCGGGCTTCAGCATTGCGCCGGTGACGAGCCCGGGGTGGCCGGCGGCCACGACGACGATGTCCGCGCGGCGGGTGTGCGCCGCCAGGTTTCGGGTCTTCGTGTGGCAGACCGTCACGGTTGCGCCGATCTTCGCGAGCATGAACGCGACCGGCATGCCGACGACGGGCGAGCGTCCGATCACGACGGCATCCGCGCCGACGATCGGCACGCCCGAATGCTCGAGCATCTCCAGCGCGGCATGCGCCGTCGCCGGCACGAAGCCTTCGAATCCGAGCCGAAGCCGACCCGCGTTCAGCGGGTGGATGCCATCGATGTCCTTGGCCGGATCGATCGCGTCGATGACGGTCCGGATCCCGATTCCCGCGGGGAGCGGCATCTGGACGATGATCCCGGAGACGGCGGTATCGGCGCTGAGCTCCCGGAGGGCGGCGGTAAGCTCGACGGCCTGGGCCTCGGCGTCGTCGCCGGTGACGTCCACGAAGCGGCCCTCGATCCCGACCGTCGCGCAGGCCTTGAGGATCCGGTCCAGGTAGACAATCGACGGCGCGCTCCGCCCGCAGACGACCACCGCAAGGCCGGGGGGATGGCCCTGGGTCGCGGCGAACGCGGCGACGTCCGCGGCAACCTTGATGCGGATCTCCTCGGCGATGGGAGCGCCCTCGAGGAGTCGAGCGCCGGCGTGGACGGTCATGCGACCGGGACGACCGGGGCAACCGGCGCACGCGACTCGCCGCTGGCAACCACCTCGTGGGTGGTGGCGCACAGCCCGGTCACGCGGCTGAGGAGCTCGTCGACGCGCGCCGCGATCTCAGCTGCCCAGCCCGAGTCGCCCACCAACGGGAGGTTGACCCGGACGTTCGCGGCGGCGCCTCTGGCAGCCGCCTCGGCGAGGAGGGCGGCAACGTGGAGGTCAGACGAGGCATTCACGTTGCACCGCGCCGCGAGGAGTTCGGCCGCCGTGACGACCTCCAGGCACGCCTCGACGCAACGGAGGGGCACTTCGGCCGCAACCCGCGCCGCGTCCTGCATCGCGGCCGCCCGCACGGCCTGCTGCTCCTCCGAGTCTCGCGGCAACTTCGTCGCGGCCGAGAACGTGCCGTACGCGGCCGCGTCCTCGTCGGCGATCCGGAGGAGGCGATCCGCGAGTTCGGTCCCGGCGGATTTCGCGCGGGCATGCACGTCCGCGTGCATGGCGTACCTTGGCCGGCCCTCGGACAGCGAGGCGACCATCGCCACGAGACTGGCCGCCAGACTCGCCGCGACCGCGGACGCGCTGCCGCCACCCGGGGTGGGTGCCGCTGAGGCGAGCCGGTCGACGAACGCGTCGAGGGTCAGGTCCCGGAAATGGGTGGGATCGTCCTGCACGCCGCCGATTGTAGGCGCGCACCGCTCGTCGGCGTCACGGACCGACGGCCACATTGCGATCGGATGCGGGGCGAGCGCGGTACCGGCGCGCCCGCCCCGCTTCCGATGTCCGGCGACGGGAGGAGCCGTCGTCGGTGGGCACTGCCCGGTCCCGTTGGAGTCCAGGGCTGGGCGGAGGAAAGCGCGTTGGTCTGCCGCCCTGGTCAGGCGGCTCGGCGATGCCGGTCCACGCCATCCACCGTCCACCGACGAGCGCGGTGGCGATACGACAGCGTCAGGCGCGCGACCGGCGTGTCCACCTCGAAGATGGTGCGGGGCCCGAGAACGACGGGGTAGGCGGACGTCTCCTCTCGGACGCGGAGGACCTCCGTCACGGGCAGGCGCTGCGCGTTCCAGGTGATCTCGCGGGGACGACCGTCAAACCAGTCGGCCCGCACCTGCACCTGGACCGATTCGACTCGGATCATGGCCACGGTTGGCTCCTTCCCGGGGGCGGAACAAGATGTGGCGCTCCGTCGGCCGGGCACTGGACGAGCAGAACGGGTGTTCGATATGGTGAAAGACTAGACCGAACACCTGTTCGATGTCAAGGGGTTCGGCTCCGATGTGCGCACCTTCGGGCCGTGCAGTGCCAGCTAGCCTGTCACGACTCGTCGGCTGGCCCGGAAACATCGTCGACATCGGACGGTGGGGCGTCGAGATCGAGGTCCGCGTTCGGGTCCGCGACGGGCGCCGGTGCCGCAGACGGACGCTTCCGGCCGGACCGGGAAACGTCGGCCGCGTGGTCGCCGCGGCGCTCCGCAGCCGTCCCGAAATCGCGCTCGAACGGCGCCGGCAGGCCGGTCCGGAGCAGCCGCGCCCGCGTGACCGCCCGCGGGCCGAACCTCCGGCGCAGCTCGTCAGTCGCCTCGACGGCCCGCCGGCGGCGCGGCTCGAGCGTCTCGAACAGCCCGAGCTGCTCCCGCTCTCCGAGGCCGGATGCGGTCACGCCCAGGAGCCTGATGGTCCGGCCGCGGAATTCCGGGCGCGCGAGGTCGAGAGCCGCGCGCCAGATCGGCTCGGTGAGGTCGGTGGGCTCGGGGAGCGACCGCTGTCGAGTCACGGTGTTGAACGCGCTGTCGCGGACCTTCACCGTCACCGTGCGTGCCTTCACCCCGGCGGAACGGAGCCGCCCGGAAACCCCTTCCGCCATGGCGAGGAGGGTGCGCTCCAGGACGTCGGGGTCCGACGTGTCCTCGTCGAACGTGTGCTCGTGACCAATTGACTTCGCCGAATCCGGATGGTCAACCGGGTCCCGGTCCACGCCGTGGGCCCGGTCCACGAGGGCGGCTCCATGCTTTCCGAACCGCCGGACCAGGGCCGTCCGATCCATCGCCGCCAGGTCCCCGATCGTCACCACGCCGAAGTCGCGGAGCGAGGCGGCGGTCTGCGGCCCGACGCCCCACAGGCGGGCGATGGGCAGCGGCGCGAGGAAGGCGGCCTCCTCGCCGGGCGGCACCACGACCAGGCCGTCCGGCTTGCGCAGGTCCGACGCGATCTTCGCGACGAGCTTGGTCGCGGCGACGCCCACGGACGCGGTGAGGTGCAGCTCGTCCCGGATCGTGGCCTTGATCCGGCGCCCGATCGCGACGCCATCGCCGAACAGGGCGCGAGAGGCGGTGACGTCAAGGAAGGCCTCGTCGATCGATACCGGCTCGACCAGCGGGGTGAACCGCCGAAGGACGGCCATGACCTCGCGACTCACGCGCTGGTAGGTCGCCCCGTCCACGGGCACGAAGACGCAGTCCGGGCAGAGCCGCCTCGCCGTTCGGATCGGCATCGCGGAGTGGACGCCGAACGTCCGTGCCTCGTACGAGGCCGCGCTCACGACCCCGCGGTCGCCGGTCCCGCCCATGCCCACGACCACCGGCTGGCCGAGGAGCTCCGGGTGATCGCGCTGCTCGACCGCGGCGAAGAACGCGTCGAGGTCGACGTGGAGGATCGTCCTGGGCGCGGGGTCGGCGGG
>JBKJVO010000308.1:0-2510 GCA_046717305.1 Candidatus Limnocylindrales bacterium | reverse complement strand
GGGTCACGCGGCCGGCATGGGTCACGCGGCCGGCATGGGTCACGCGGCCGGCACGGGTGGCGTCGTCGCGGCGCGGAGGTCCGGCCCCGTGTCGGCGTCGAGCCCCTCCAGCTCGTCGTCCTCGTCGGCCGCCTCGACCTCGTCAAGCAGCCACACGGCGGTCAGCAGGGTCACACCGACGGAGAACAGGGCGGCCAGCCCGCTCGGCATCGTGACCATCGCGAGGAGGAAACCGAGCCACGGCACGTGCCAGGCGAGCCGGCCCACGACCTGGTCGGCCCGAGCGTAGACCGCGTCCGGGCCACCGTTTGCGTCACCGCTGGTCTTGAAGAGCGGGCCATCGTCCGTCTCGGTCACGGCGGCGACCCGATGGGTCATCGTCGCCCCGGAGGCGAGCCTGATCGTGATCACCTCACCGACACGGATGGCCTCCGGGTTGACGGCCTGGACGACGACGAGGTCGCCGACGCCGAGCGCGGGAACCATCGAGCTGCTGCGGACTGCGTACAGGCCGCCGTCGACGAGGGGTGCCACCTGGGCCGCCGCGGCAAGCCCGACGACGCCGAGGACCATCACGATGAGGGCGGCCTCGAGTCCGCGGCGGACGAAGGTGATCATCGACGGGGACCGTGCGCCCGAGCGGGTTATGGGTTCGAGGCCGTCTGTTCGGCGTCGAAGGTGAAGGTCGTCGTGGTCGTCGCGCCCTGGTACGTGTTGCCGGTGCCGGACGGCAGTGTCACGCGGAAGCACAGGGTCTCGTTCGCGCCCGCGTTCAGCGTGCGATCGCCGCTCTGCGCCCCGGGCGACGGGCTACCGATGAAGGCCGTGCTCGCGCCGATGACGCCACTGTAGATCGTGCTGGAGCCGTCGAAATTGTCGCAGGGCGTGCCCGGCGTGGTCACGTCGATCGTCTTGACCGTCAGGGTCAGGACGTCGCGCAGGGCCTTCGCGTCGGCGTTCGTGCTTGACGACGACATCGCGTAGCGGAGCTGGGCCGTGCCGTCGTTCTCGACGACGATGTCGTCGGTGACGGTGTCGCCGGGCATCAGGCCGCTCGTCGTCAGGATGAGGGCGTCGATCTTCACGGCGTCGAGAATGATCGTGCCGGTGGTGATGTCTGCGGCGACCGTCTCCTGGTCCGTGAACAGGGCGAACGTCAGCAGGCTGGTGCCGACACTCGGGATCAGCAGGAGCAGGAGGAGGAGCAGAGCCAGCACGCGCCGGCGGCGGCGGCGAGCAGCGTACGGAGGGCGGGTCTGCATGTCTGCCAGTCTGGTGCGAGCGGGCACCTGTCGGGAAGTGGCCGAATCACCCAGCCCGGTTGGTACCTTCGTCCCGTGCGCGTCCGTCCCGGAACTCCCTACGCTCGTCGAACGGTGTCAAAGAGCAACCCGATCCAGCCCTCACGCGCGCGTCGTACACGGAATCTGTCGTTTTTCGTCGTCCTTCTCGGCGCGGTCTCCCTCGCGCTGACGACCGCCCATACGATCTCGACCTTGCGCGCCGCGGCGGACGCGAGCCTCCGGGCCGACGCGCTCGTGGCAAGCCTTGAGGCGACCGTCCATGAGCAGGCCGCCCTCGAATTTCAGGCGCTCGCCGTCGGTGGCCTGGGTGCGGACCAGGGCGAGCAGCTCCAGGCGGCCCGCAACCGCGCCGGCGAGATTCTCGAGGCGCTCGCGGTCGACGAACGGTCCAGCTTCGGCCTCTCGGCCATCCGCCTGGCGGTCGACCGATACCGGGCGGCGCTGGATGAGCAGCTCTCCGCGCTCGGGGCCGGGGACCTCACAACCGCCCGGGCCATCGAGGCGACCGTGGCCGGGCCGGCACGGGACGCGTTCCACCGCGTCCGGCAGTCCACCGAGGCGCGACTCCTCGGCGCGGCCGACGACAGCGCGCGCGCCGCCGACGTGGGCACGCTGTCGGTGCTCATGTCCGCGGCGATCCTCGTCAGCCTGCTCTTCCGCCGCTGGGCTCGAACGCGGCGGCTGAACGCTTTCCTGAACGGAGAGCAGCGCGGGCTGCGCGACAGCGAGATTCGCTTTCGCGGCCTCGTGCAGCATTCCTCCGATCTCATCACGGTCGTCGAGCGAACCGGCGAGCTGGCCTACGTCAGCGCATCCGCGGACCGCGTCCTGGATCGCCCGGCGGAGTCGCTCGTCGGCAGCCAATTGGCCGAGCTCACCCACCCCGACGACCGAGCTCGGGTCGACGAGCTGCTCGCCGCGTCGGCCGGGGAGCTGGCCGGACGTACGGTGGAATGGCGCCTGCGGACCGGCGATGGTTGGCGGATGCGGGAGGGCTGGCGGACGTTCGAGACCGTCGTCAGCACCGTCGATCCGCTCGACAACGAGTCGGCCATTGTCCTGAACAGCCGCGACGTCACGCAGCGGCGCGAGCTCGAGGAGGCGCTCCGTCACCAGGCCAGCCACGACCAGCTGACCGGTCTCGCGAACCGGGCCGTCCTCGTCGACGCGATCGAGCGCGCCCTTGCCCGGGCCCGTCGAACGCGC
>JBKJVO010000307.1:0-11015 GCA_046717305.1 Candidatus Limnocylindrales bacterium | reverse complement strand
CGATGCCCCCGTTCGACTGGAGTTCCTCGCCGACGGTGTCGCCCGGACCCAGGACGAGGTTGATGACGCCGGCCGGGACACCCGCGTCCTCGAATGCGTGGATGAGGTTGACGCCCGACAGCGGCGCCGCGGACGCCGGCTTGTAGACGGCCGTATTCCCGGCCATCACCGCCGCGGCGAGCGGACCGGCGGCGAGCGCCATCGGGAAGTTGAACGGGCTGATGACCGCGAAGACGCCGTGCGGCCGGAGGACGGTCCGCGTGTGGACCGTCATGTCGCCGAGGTTGTCCATCGGGTGGTCGTAGCCCGCGTTGTCCTCCATCGTCTGGGCGTAGTAGCGGATGAGGTCGGCCGCCTCCTCCACCTCGCCGAGCGCCTCCAGCCGGTTCTTGCCAACCTCGTAGGCCATGTCCGCGGCGTAGACCATCAGCCGCTCGGAGATGAGATCCGCGGCCCGTCGAAGGATCGCCAGGCGCTCCTGCCACGGGGTCCGGCGCCAGGCCGGCTGCGCCCGACGGGCCGCCTCGATGGCGCGCCCCACGTCTGCCCGGTCGCCCTTCGCGAACGTGCCCAGGAGGATCTCCGAGTCGATCGGGGATCGGGCCTCGAACGTCCCGGCCGAGCCCTCCACCCACTTGCCATCGATGTAGTTGCGGTGGTGGCGGCCGAGGCCGGCCTGCGACGCCTCGACGCCGGCCTCGTACAGCGCGTGGAGCTCCTCGTTGTCGTTCCGGAGCGTCGCGTACGTGATCTTGATCCGCGGCCTGGACTCGATCGTCATCCGGGGGTCTCCAGGTTCGAGGCGAGCACGGGAACCCGCGCCCTGGTTGCAATCCGACGTGCGCACCAGTCTAGACTCTCGGCATCCCGATGCAGGAAGCCCCAAGGTCCCAGGTCCCCGCCCGAAGGTCTCGTCGCATCGTGCTACCCGAGGGGCTGAAGGACCGCGTGGTACTCCCCGAGGACGCGCGGTATGAGGCGGCGCGCCTGGTCGACAATGCCGCGGTCGACCGCCGACCGGCGGCGATCGTCATGGCTCGGGACGCCGCGGATGTCGTCGCGACCCTCGCGCTCGCGGAGTCCAGCGGGTTGACCCTCGCCGTGCGAGCAGGCGGCCACAGCGTTGTCGGCTACGGCTCAGTGGACGATGCGATCGTGCTCGACGTGTCGGGCATGCGCGGAATCGAGATTGACGCCACGAGCGGCACGGCCTGGGTGGAGGCCGGGGTGACGGCGGGCGAAGTCACGGCCGCCGCCCACGTGGTCGGCTGCGCAGTCCCGTTCGGCGACGCCGGCTCCGTCGGCGTCGCCGGGATCACCCTGGGCGGCGGCATCGGGTGGCTCGTCCGCCGGCTTGGTCTGACCATCGACAGCCTCCTGAAGGCGGAGGTGATCACTGCCGCCGGTGATCGGCTGACCGCGAGCTCACTGGAGAACCCGGACCTGTTCTGGGCGCTCCGCGGCGGCGGTGGCAACTTCGGCGCGGTCACCCGGTTCCGGTTCAAGATCCATTCGGTCGACACCGTCCTCGGCGGCAGGGTCATCGTCCGGGCGACTCCGGAGGTGCTGCGCCGCGTCATCGATGTCCTGGTCGGGGGGCCAGACGGCCTGACCGTCATTGCCGGCATCTATCCGGCGCCGCCGATGCCCCCGTTCCACGACGCCTGGCACGGGAAACTCATCGCCTCCATGCGGTTCGCCCACTCGGGCCCGATCGCCGACGACCAACGGGTGCTCGACCTCCTCCGATCGATGGGTCCGTCGGTCGAGGATTCGGTGGCGCGGAAGCCGTACCCGGAGCTGTTCCCTCCGCCCAGCGACGTTCGAGGGGTATATGCCACCCGAACGTTGTTCGTCGACGACCTCGACGAGAAGGCCATCGAGATCATCGAGCGCCGGATGGCGGCTCCGAGCTCGCCCGAGGCGTGGGTCCAGATGCGCATCTTGGGCGGCGCCGTGGCGCGGGTGGCGAATGACGAGACGGCATTCGGCCACCGCGATCGCCGGGCGCTCCTCTGGCTGATCACGCCCTATGCCGAGCTCGAGGAAGGTCGCCGTCACGACGCCTGGACCGCCGACTTCCACGATGAGCTGGTCGACGCCCGGGCCGGATCCGGCGCGTACGTGAACTTCCTCGGAGACGACGGCGAGGCTGCCCTGCGGGCGGCGTATCCACCGGCGACCCTTGCCCGGCTGGTCGAGGTCAAGCGCCGATACGACCCCGGCAACCTCTTCCGCTCGAATCTGAACATCCGGCCCAGCCCCGCCGGTGCGTCCGGCTGATCGAGGCCTGTACCCCGCCGGGGTCGAGTAGCGCGCGGACCACCTCGAGGAGGTTCGCCGCGACGCCGTCTGGGCGCGCCGGGCCCCGCAGCCTGCCCGCTGCCTCGGCCGCGTCGAGACCTGCCCGATTCGTCTTGCCGCTGAGTACCAGGACGCCCCGCAGGCCGGCCCGACGGGCCCCGGTGACATCGGACTCCAGGTCGTCGCCGACCATCGCGACGTCGCCCGCGCGAAGGCGTGGGCGACCCGCCTCGGCCGCGAGCTCGCGGAGCGCCTCACGGAAGACGACCGGCGAGGGCTTGCCGGCGACCGTCGCCCGGCGCCCAAGCGCGAACTCCAGTCCAACGACGAGCGCGCCAGAGTCCAGCGTGACCCCCTTCGGCGTCACCCACCACGGGTTGCGGTGCATGGCCACGAACGCGGCGCCGGCTCGGAGGTGGCGGAACGCGATGTCCAGGTTTCGAAATGACAGGTCGTCGCCGGCATCGCCGATCACGACTGCCGCGACCCGGGCGCCCGGAGCGTCCGCCGCATCGAGCGTGAGCAGCCGCTGGCCGGCCTATTCGCGACGGGCGTCCTCCGACGCCAGGACGAGGAGCGGCTCTCCCGCATGGTGGTGCGCGGTATGGGCGGCTGCAGCGGACGCGGCGGTGATGATCCTGCCCGGTGCCACTGGCAGACCGGATCGCCGCGAAAAGGCAGCAGCCAGCGTCTCCCGGTGTGCGGCCGAGAAGTTCGTCACCACGCGATACGGGACGCCGGCGGACTCCAGCATCCCGAGCGCCTCCACGGTGCCCGGGAGCGGCTCCGACGCGAAGATCAGGACGCCGTCGGCGTCGAGGACGAGCGCGCGGACGCCGCGCAGCGCGTCGCGGAGGTCGGCCGACCTGAACGGCGCGGGGCGTTCGGGCGCGGTCATGCGCCGATGGTAGTCTCCGGCGGGGCGACGGCCCGCCCCGACAGGGACGGAGGCGACCGGGATGGGACTGCTCGACGGGAAGAAGGCGCTCATCTTCGGCGTTGCGAACGATCATTCGATCGCCTGGGGCATCGCACAGGCCCTCCATGAGGCAGGCGCGATCGTCGGCTTCTCATCCGTCGAGAGCCTCCTCGAGAAGCGCGTCCGGCCGCTCGCCGCGTCCATCGGCGCGGACTTCGTGGAGCCGTGCGACGTCCAGTCGGACGACCAGATTCGCCACGTCATGGCGAAATGGCAGGCCGCTCACGGCAAGATCGACATCCTGGTCCACGCCCTAGCCTTTGCCCGTCGCGAGGACCTCGAGGGGTCGTTCGTGGACACCTCCCGTGACGGCTTTGCGCTGGCGCTGGACGTCTCGGCCTATTCGCTGGTGGCGATCGTGCGCGAGGCGCGCCCGATGCTCCACCCCGGTTCGAGCGTGCTGACGTTGAGTTACTACGGCGCCGAGAAGGTGGTCGCGCACTACAACGTGATGGGGGTCGCAAAGGCCGCGCTCGAGGCCAGCGTGCGCTACCTCGCGGCGGATCTGGGTCCGGAAGGCGTCCGGGTCAACGCCATCAGCGCCGGGCCGGTGCGAACCCTCGCCGCCGCCGGGATCGCCGGGTTCAGGAAGCTGTACGGGTCGTTTGCGGATATCGCGCCGCTCCGCGCGAACATCACGCCCGAGGACGTCGGCCGGACGGCCCTTTGGCTGTGCTCGGACCTCGCGTCTGCCGTCACCGGCGAGATCGTCCACGTCGACGGTGGATTCAACGTCATGGGTGTCCCGCTCGGCGTGACTTGACCGGGAGACCTGCCGGTGCCTTGGCGCAACGGGTCATCCGTGTGGGGCGAATACCGTCTTTACAGGGGATCGCCGTCGGAGTACGCTCGCGGGGCCGACGTGCTACGTCGGGGGAATGATCCGACCCGGGACGAGTTTTTTCGTCCCGGGTCGCTCTGTTTCAGGGCCGCCGTTCCTGAAGTTTCACTCGTCGTAGGCGAACGTTGCCAAGAACTGCTTGAAGAGTTCGAAGTCCGCGACTTCCTCGCCCGGGATCGAGAAGAGTGTGACGTCCCAGCCGAGATTCTTGTGCATGGCGAGGGCGTCGTAGGCGATCCCCTCCGAACCGTCGTCGTACGTGTACTGGAAGGTCGCGAGGTATCCGGGCTCGCCGCCGAGCGGCGTCGCCACCGGTGGCGCGATCGGATCTCCCCACGCAGTCTTCACGTTGGCCAGGATCGCGTCGCGGTAGCCCTCTGGGTTCAGCCCGGCCGCATCGGGCCAGGTCGCCACGTAGATCCAGTCCACGCCGTCCTGCACGTACGCGTCGTACCCGTCGCGATTCACGACCTTGAACGTGTCGGGGTGGGCCATCGAGTAACCGAGCGGGCTCTCATACGTCGTCCACACGGCCATGGGCGGGTCGATCGTGATCGCCGAGCCGACATTGCTGAGCGTGAGGTCCATGGCGAACTCGACGTTGATCTCCTGGCCGTTGACGAGCTGGACCCACGAGCCATCGACCGTGAAGATCGCCGGGGTGCCGTCGTCCTCGGCGTAGAAGTCAATGGTCACGAGCGGGTTCTTGAACGTGGACGCGTCGAGTCCGAGGGCGCCCGGCGGGACCGGCTCGTCGCCCGCGCTCAGGTGATGGAGCTGCTTGCCCTTCTTCGTCTCGACCCCGAGATCCTGGATCGTCGAGAGCGTCCGGAGCCAGTCGTTGAGGCTCTCGTCGTCTGCCCCGGCTTTCGCGGGTGCCTCGAGCCACGGCCCGGGCGCCTTTCGTTCATAGGACTTGCCGCCAGACGAGATCTCCTCCGTCTCGATCGAGACGTTGCCGAAGGTGACCGTGAAGGTGGAGTGGCTGTCGTCGCCCGAGCCGGTGATCGTGCCGGTCAGGGTCGCCGTGACGCCCATGTCGATGGTCCCGTCGAGCTCCATCCGGGCCGAGAAGTCGGGGTCGTTCACGATCGCGAGAAACGCGGCTCCGACATCGAACGGTGTCGGCGTCGGTTGCTGCGTGGGGGTGGGCGTGGGACTCGGGGCGGGCGACGCGCTGCCGCCGCACGCCGCAATGGCGAGCGCCAGGGCAAGGACCGCGGTTGCGACGCTGGACCGAGCGTTCGAACGGGTAGATGCGGGCATCGATTCCTCCATCTCGAAGCGTGCGCCTTCGCGCGGCCCGGGTTGACCGGGATGTTCGTCGAAGAGACGCGCAAGGACACGTGCCATTTCACCTGCGCGGCCAGCGTGCGGGGCGGAACGGCAGAAACCGTCAGGCGGTCAGCCGGCCGAAGTCGCCAGCTCCCCTTCGATCTCCTCGGGAAGCCAGAACCAGCGCAGTTCCTCGAAGTCCGGTCCGACGACCAACGGTGCCCGTTCGGCCGGAGCTCGGCGCGGGCCGGCGATGGAGCGCCGGGCCTCCTCGAGGTAGTCCGGCAGCGCCGAATCGGGTGCCCGGTGGCGGTGGGCGGCGTAGCGCATCGCCCCGTCGACGTATCGGACGTCGCGCAGCGTCAGCGGCGGCTCGGCGATCCCGGCCGCGTGCCGCCATAGGCCCATTTCGGCGTCGAACCGGTACTCGGGGGCCAGCCGCCAGCCGTCCGTGGCGACGAAGTCGACCGCGTCCAGGATGAACTCGAAGACGGCATCGCTGATGAAGTAGTTGAAGTTCACCCGGATCCAGCCCGGCTTGATGCCCTCGCAGCCACGCTCGATCTCGCGCTCGAACTCGTGGGACGTCTCGATGTCAATGCCCAGCAGTCGATGGCCGTACGGACCCGCACACGAGCAGCCGCCGCGTGACTGGATCCCGAACAGGTCGTTGAGGAGCGCCACGACGAGGTTGTGGTGGACGTAGCGACCGGCGTGCCGCACGACGAACGAGATGATCGACAGGCGCTCCAGCGAGTGCGAACCCAGGATCTGGAGGTTCGGATTCCGCTCCCAGCGCTCGATCGCGCGACGGATGAACGCCTCCTCGCGCTCGCGGATCGCCTCCACGCCGACGGCTGCCTTCAGCTGGAAGACGAGGCCGGCACGGATCGATTCCACGATCGCCGGCGTGCCGCCCTCCTCACGATGCTCCGGGTCGGAAAGGTAGACGTGCTCGTAGGGGTTGACGTACGCGACGGTCCCACCGCCCGGGCTCGTCGGGACGCGGTTCCGGAAGAGGTCGCGCCGTCCAGCAAGAATCCCGGGCGTGCCCGGACCGCCGATGAACTTGTGCGGGCTGATGAACACGGCGTCCTTGTAGTCGAGCTCGGAATCCGGACCCGGCCGGTGGGGCGAGAGCTCGACCTCCACGTACGGGGCCGCGGCCCCGAAGTCCCAGAACGAGCGAGCGCCATGGAGGTGCAGGAGGACGGAGATGGCCCTCGTGTCGCTCAGGATCCCGGTCACATTCGAGGCGGCCGAGAAGCTCCCGATCTTGAGCGGCCGGTCGCCGTGGGCCAGGAGCTCGGCCTCGAGCGCCGCGAGGTCGATCCGGCCGTCGGCGTCCTCCGGGATCGTTACGACGTCGGCAATCGATTCCCGCCACGGGAGCTCATTGCTGTGGTGCTCGTATGGCCCGATGAAGACGACCGGCCGTTCCCGGGCCGGGATCGAGGCAAGGAATCCGTAGCGGTCGTTCAGGTCGGCCGGAAGACGCAGGTTGAGGACATCCACGAGCTTGTTGATCGCAGCGGTGGATCCCGAGCCGGTGAAGATCACGACGTGGTCCTCCGGCGTGCCGCCGAGCGACTCGCGGATGATCGCGCGGGCATCCTCGCGGAACCGAGAGGTCTGGAGGCCGGTTCCGGACGATTCCGTGTGCGTGTTGGCGTAGAGCGGCAGGACCGCTTCGCGGATGTAGTCCTCGATGAACGTGAGGGATCGGCCGGAGGCCGTGTAGTCCGCGTACGTCACCCGGCGGAGCCCGAACGGACCCATCACGGCCTCGTCGTCGCCAATCACCGCGCCGCGGATGGCCTCGATCAGGGCGTTCGAGCCGGTCATGTCGACATCGTACTCGCGGGCGCTCAGGGAACGAAGACGAAGAGCTCGCCCTGGCCGTTCGCGAAGACGGGCCGATAGCGCGCGGCGACGATCCGGTCGCGGAGGCCATCCGGGAGCTTCTCGGAGGGTTCGAAGAGCACGTATTCGTAGCCACCAAACTCGAGCAGGTACGTCAGATCCTCGAGCGGCCGCAACCGGCCGCCGACGGTGTGGATGCTCTCGACGGCGTCGGGCGTGACGTCCGTCTCCGTGACTCCCGTGAAGACGCCGAGCGGTGTGGCGCGCCACTGCTGGAAGGTCTCGGCGATGTGGAGCACGGGCGTGTCCGGCCCGATCCGCCCGGCCGCGATCTCCCCGCGCACGGCGTTCAGGATCGCGATGCGTGGTGGGTCTACGATGTACCGACTGTCGGGAAAACCGCTCCAGTACCCGGCCTCCACCCAGCGCATCGCGATCGAGAAGGTCTCACTCAGGCGGTGCTCGCCGAGGTGATAGGCATCGATCGGGGTCGCGCGGATGGGGAGCGCGGTCGTAGCGACGAACGCGACGATCCCGACGCCGCGCACGAGGAGAGGCAGGCGGTCTGTCCGGAGGAGCGCTGCCAGGCCGCCCGCGGCGAGCACGGCGACGAAGACCGGGATCCAGTACTGAAGCGTCTTCGGGAGCTCGAAGCGAAGCGCGTCACCGAGCAGTCCGCTCCCTTCCGCCGGTACGAGCTGGGTCAGCGCCGCCACGCCGAATCCCGAGGCGAGCGCTGCCCAGAGAACGAGCGACCGACTCGCCGGTGCCCGCAGCACGAGCGCCATGACGGCGGCGGCCAATGACAGCTCCATCACGCTCACGAGCGGCACCTCGCCGGCGACCGCGGCCCGGATGACCGGGCCCGCGAGGGTCACCGTGAGGAGACCGGCGACCACGGCCACGACTCGCCCGGCGAATACGAGGGCCCCACGGACGCGTGACATGCGGTCGAGCGCGAACCCGACCGCGAGTCCCAGTGCGACCGCGACCAGCAGGGCGATGGGCGGGAGCGAGACGCCCAGCATCGTGGCGGCCTGGGGTGCCCCGATGATGGCCGCGGTCCCCAGCGCGGGGACCCCGATCGCCGCCGCCCGACCAGGTGCCGCGAGAACGACGATCCCGACCGTCAGGCCGGCAAGGAATCCGATCACCGGATGAAGCAGGATCCCCGCGCCGAGGCCGAGGCCGACGAGCACGCCCTCGGGCAGCCGGGGCCCTCGGGCCGAGTCGCGCGCAGAACCGCGGGCCGGCTCGCGGGCCGGTGGGGTTTGCCCGGCCGCCACCCGATCGGCGACGACCGCGAGCGACCAGGCCACGAGCGGAAGGACGACCACCGTCGCGCGCGCATCCCCCAGCCGTGCCAGCGACGTCGTCAGGGCAAACGTCAGCAGCGCCCAGCGGGCCGCTCCGCCGCCCCCGAGCGCCGTCGCGAGCCGGTGGATGGCAACCGCGACGAGGATCGTGGACGGGAGGATGAACCCGGCAAGGGCCTCCCCGGCGGGGAGGCCCGAACCGGTCGTGATCGCCCCGAGGAGCGCCGTGTAGCCGAGGAAGATCCGCGACGGGCCGTAGATCGGCGACTGCGTGTCCGTCAGCTGTGTCAGCGTGCCGAACGTCCGCAGGTGCTCAGCCGGCGCGACGTGGTTGGGCAGGACGTCGAGGAACGGAACGACAGGCGATGCGAGCTGGAGGAGGATCGGGGCGCTCCACGCGGCCACGATCAGCGCCCCGAAGAGCGAGAAAGGACCCACCTTCGGGATCGCACCCGGCGCCAGGACGGGTCGGAGGCGAACGGCTCCTGCGGCGAGGATCGCCACGTGGACGCCGACCAGCACGGGCTGCGTGAACAACCCGAACCCGGCCAGGCTGCCGAGCAGGACGACGTCCTTGACGACCGCGGCGACGAACCCCTGGAGGAGCGCCTCGTCCAGCCGGTCGAACGCTCGCCCCCGGATCGCCCGTGCAAGGACGACGCCAGCGCCCACGTCCACGACCGACGCGACGAGGATCAGGACCGCCGTCGGCAGGGTCGTGGGGATCCACGAGAACAGCGCGGCGACCGCGGCAGCGCGATCGAAGCCGAGGTCCGTCGGGCCGAGGATGATCGAGCCCACGACGATCCCGGCGAGCCCCACGAGGGCGGCGAGATCGACGAAGGCCCTCGACTGGTGCTCGGCCGGTGCGGGCTCCACGGGCTGGGATGGTACGCCGCCGGGAGGGGGCCGGGACATCGTGGGTGGCAACAGGGCTCTGGGGTCCGGGCGGGGCTCCCCTCCCGCCGTCGGAGGCCAGGCCGCCGCCAGCCGCTCGTCGGCGGGCCGCGACAACCGGCCTGCATGCTAGGCTGACCCGTGTCGTCGCCCCGTGCGATGTCGCCCGGGCGAGAGTAGCTCAGCTGGCAGAGCGGCAGCCTTCCAAGTCTCCCGTTGTCGAGCGCTGTGCTCTGATCTCAGGATCCCCGTGGGTCATGGCGATGAACGCGATGGCACGCGCTCGCCAAGTCTAGTGGACCGATGAGCACGAGTTGGCGCTTGCGGTCCTCGTGAATGGCGACGAGCTGCTCGCGGAGCACGCATCTGGGCGTGATCCCGCACGCCAGAAATCGAGTCGCGGACTAATTCCGTTCTAAGGCGTGACCGGCACGCTCGAGCACCCCTGCTCCGTCGCTGCAGCAGCCCCCGCCCCGGCCTCGCGAGCGGCCTCGAACATGGCGAACCACGCTTCGACGCCACCTGCCTGCTCGAAGGCGGCCTGCGGCTCGACTGCGTTCGGCTCACGCCTCGCCGCCGCGAGTTTCGCGGCGATCATCGGCTTCATCCTGTGTCTGTGGGGGGCACGGTTGGGACGTCTGCTCGCTGCGGCGTGCGCGGCCGCGAGCCTTGTCCTGGCGGTCGCGGCGGTCGTCACCCTGAGTGTCCCTGGGTCCTCTTTTATCTTCTATTTCGCGCTGCTCGCTCCTCCGGGCCTCGCCTTGCTGGTGTGCGTCTTGCGCATGCGGAGGCCTGGCGACCCGATCCGCCCGTCGTTCGCAACCCGACTCGGTCGGGCGTGGGGACGACTTCGTGCGCGGGGCGACCGCCGGGCCTAGAAGGCTTCTCAAAAGGTCGAGATCCTACCTCCGAGGAGGAGGGTGACGACGGGAGCACCGAGCGCATCCTGGCGCCGTTGCCGGCCGGGAGGCTCCGGCGATGCGAGTGGATCGCGGCGTCGATCGTGGGGCCGTTTGCCGGCGGACCGCCTTCGGCTACGATACGGGCCGCACGCGACGTCGTGGCCTTCGAAGCCCGCTGTCGTTGAACACAAACCCGAGCGGGAGTAGCTCAGTTGGCGGAGCGGCAGCCTTCCAAGTCTCCCGTTGTCGAGCGTTGTGCTCTGAACTCAGTGTCCCCGCACGAATCGGCCGATCTCGGGCGAATCAGGCGCTCTGGCCGACAGCGCGATACCTGGGCTTCAACGCACAATCCTTGCTAACCGATAAGCAGCAGCGACGACCCCAGGTTTGTCGCCACAAATCCGAGCCAGAAGCCGCCCGGCACGTCATCACGAGCAGGCAGTGATCGGGTCGGTCGCCTTCACACGGCCGTCGAGACCAAGGCCACGACGTTACGCGTGTTGTGGAATCGGTTTCCTGATCAACTCCGCGAGGGAGGCCGCTTCTGGCCGGACCAGCTCGCCGACGCGCTCCCGGTCGACATCCGCGACGATGATCTGGCCGATCTCGGTCCGCACGACCGTGAAGATGCCCAGATC
>JBKJVO010000306.1:0-10752 GCA_046717305.1 Candidatus Limnocylindrales bacterium | reverse complement strand
GGTGTGATCGAGAAGATCGTGCCGATGATCATGAAGAACCAGCGGCCCACCATCGCCTGCCGGATCTGGAGGCCGGCCAGGCCCCGGTTGAGGCCCACGAACCGCTGCACGGCAGCGCCCTGCTGGCCGAACGTCTTGGACAGCAGGATCCCGGACACCGACAGGGTCTCCTCCGTGGCCGCCGAGAGGTCCGCCAACGACTTCTGGGTCTCGCCGCTGATCTCGCGCCGGACCTTGCCGACCCGGTAGGTGAGGAGCATGAAGAATGGGAGCAGGCCGAGCGACAGCGCCGTCAGCCGCCAGTCGATGATCAGCATCGCGATGACCGTGCTGAGCGCGATCGCGACGTTGGACGTGACCGACGACGCCGTGTCCGTGACGACGCCCTGGACGCCGCCGACGTCGTTCGCCAGGCGGCTCTGGATCTCGCCGGTCTTGGTCTCCGTGAAGAACCGGAGCGGCATCCGCTGGAGATGCGCGTACAGCGCGGCCCGGAGGTCCTGCATGACGTGCTGGCCGATGACGTTGTTGAGGTAGCTCTGGCCGAGGCCGACCAGCCCGGACACGATCGGGACGCCGATCATCAGCGCGACGTAGACGTTCAGCCGCTCGAAATCGAGGTTCGGGATGGCGTCATCGATCAACAGCTTCAGCAGGATCGGGTTGATCAATCCGAGCCCGCTCGTGAGCAGGATCGCGACCGTGACCACACCGACCTGAAGCCGATAGGGGCGGAAGAAATCGACGATCCGACCAATCGTCCGGCCGCGCCGCTCGCGCGGGACCGGCGTGAAGGCCGGCGTTGAGCCGCCGTGGTGAAAGCTCATCGCGACCGATCAGTGCTGGGCCTGGGGAGAGGGCGGTGGCCCGACGTGGTCAGGTTCACCACGCGGTCAGGGTGTTGGCCTCTGTGACGCCCTGCGATTCCAGCCAGCGCTCGGCATCGATCGCGGCCTTGCAGCCGTCGCCGGCCGCGGTCACGGCCTGGCGGTAGCGATGGTCGTGGACGTCCCCGGCGATGAACACGCCGTCGATCTTCGAGTGCGTCTCGTCGTGGACCACGAGGTAGCCCTTTGCGTCCACCTCGAGCCAGTCCCGGAAGGCCTCCGTGTTCGGCTTGTGGCCGATCGCGATGAACAGGCCCTCGATGGGCATCGTCCGGGTCTCGCCGGTCTCGGTATCACGCAGCGCGAGCGCCTCCACCCTGGCGTCGCCGAGGACCTCGTCGATGCCGGTGTTCGTGTGGATCTCGATCTTGGGGTTGGTGCGGGCGCGCTCGACCATGATCCGGCTGGCCCGGAACTCGTCGCGGCGATGGAGCATGTGGACCTTCGTGGCGAACCGGGTGAGGTAGCTTGCTTCCTCGAATGCGGTGTCCCCGCCGCCGACGACCGCGATCTCTCGACCCTTGAAGAAGAACCCGTCGCACGTGGCGCAGGCGGAGATGCCGCGGCCGCGGAGGCGCGTCTCGCTCTCCAGGCCCAGCCACATCGCCGACGCGCCGGTGGCCACGATCACCGACTGGGCGCGGTACTCCGTGCCGCGTGCCCAGAGCCGGAACGGCCGGCTCGAGAGGTCCACCCGGTCCACGTCCACGTCCACGATCCGGGTCCCGAATCGCTCCGCCTGGGCCCGGAATGCGGCCATGAGCTCGGGGCCCTGGATGCCGTCCGGAAAGCCGGGGTAGTTCTCCACGTCGCTCGTCAGCATCAGCTGGCCGCCCGCGCCGGAACCGGCGAGCACGATCGGCTCCAGGTTGGCGCGGGCTGCGTAAATGGCGGCGGTCAGGCCGGCCGGGCCGGAGCCCACGATCACGAGCTTGGATTCCGTCCGACCCGAGCCGCCCGTGGTCGTGGCTGGACCGCCGGGGGCAGTCGCGGCGGCCACCGCATCTGGCGCGAACGCAATCGACTGGCCGCCGAGCGGGGCCGAGGCAGCGGGCGCGGCGACGGAGGTGTCGCCGGAGAAGTCGATGGAAAGCCCACCGAAGGAAGAGGGGGGCTTCGGGTCCGTCATTTCATCAATTCTAGCATGGCGCCGATACCCCTGGGGAGTATTGGCGGCCGTCCAGGTTCACGCGCATCACCGCATACGTGCGGGCGAGCCCCGGGGCCCAGCCGCTCGCATCGCCCGCGCGCATCGCCCGCGCGCATCGCCCCCGTGCCCGTCCCCCGGCCCGGGGTCGGGCCCCGCGAACCGTCGCTGAAGGGCCCCGTGATGCTGGGAGCAGCATTTCGGGCGAAGCGTCCCGCCAAGCTCCATCGCGCACACATGACGCCGGCCGTGTGAGCACGGAGCCCTGGCGCCTCGTGCTCAGCCTGACGCTCGGATGGCCTCGGCGGACCGCGGGCTCGGCGCTCGAGCCGGCCAATCCCCGGTGCAGCCCGGACTTTGCTGATGGGGGCATCACGGGCCTGGTCAAGGCCGGTAGTCGCGGAGGGTCAGCCGCCACTGATCGAGGCTGGTGGGCGGCTCTGGCGCGAGTGCGGTTGCCGGCTCGAGGGAGCACAGAGAATGGGTTGGTTCGTGCGACGCGGCTCACAGACCGCGCAGATCCGTGAGGAGCGTCCGCCCCAGGAGCTCCAGCTTGTCGGTCTGCCAGACGTCGCGGACGCTGAACAGGACATGCTGCGCCCCGGCGTCCCCGAGCTCGGCGAACCGGTCCGTCACCTGGGCCGGCGTTTCGGCGCCGCCTGCGCCGTCGGGAGCCACGTTGACGTTCTGGAGCGTGCTCCGTTCGATCTCGTCGAACGGCCGGCCAATGGCCTCGCAGTGGCGCCGGAGGACCTCGTACTTGTGATGGATCTTCTCCGGCCCGCCGAAGACGTTGCAGGCGTCCGCGTACTGCGCCACCAGGCGGAGCGTCTTCTGCTCGCCACCGCCACCGATCATGATCGGGATCCGGGGCCGGCTGAGGGACTGCGGTGAGTTGAGCAGCCGCGTCGCCCGATACTGGCGGCCCTGGAGGTCCTCCTCCGTGCCGCGCTCGCCGGCCCACATCGCATGAGCGACCCGAAGCGTGTCCTCCAGCAGCTCGAACCGAACGCCGAGGGGCGGAAAGGGGAAGCCCAGGGCCTCGGACTCATCCTGGTTCCAGGCCGCCCCGATCCCGAACCATGCTCGCCCGCCGGACAGGACGTCCAGCGTCGTGGCCGCCTTGACCCACAGGCCCGGGTGCCGGTAGTGGACACCGCCGACCAAGAGGCCAAGCCGGGCCCGCTCCGAGTGGGCGGCGATCCAGCCGAGGGCCGTCATCCCTTCGAGCATCGGCTCCTCCGGCCGGCCGACCGAGCGGATCTGGAAGAAGTGGTCCATGACCCAGATGGAGTCGAAGCCGGCGTCGTCGGCGGCGCGGACGATGCGGGCGAGGGTCGGGGCGAGCTGCTCCGGCCCCCCGGGCCAGGTGAACGAGCTGATCTGGAGTCCGAACTTCAACGGGGCGACCTCGCGGGAGGACGGGGTGTACCGAAGCCTACTGCGCCGGGCCCCGACGGGCCGTCAGCCGTACCTCCGGATCGGCACCTTGGGCCCAGGCCGCCCCCAACGGGTCCGCCGACGACGTGATGCGTCTGGCTGATCGTTTCCGGCGCGAGCACGCTCGTCATGTCGCCTGAATCGCCGGATTCGGCTGCCTGGCGAACTCGGTCACGGCCGGGGTGATAGGTCAGATGCATCGGCACGACGTGGCGCGGGAAGGCACGACGTCAGGCGGGCGGTCCTCAGTAGGCTGGACCCGTGCCCTGGCGGCGATTGCCGACCCACGCACCCAGGAGGTAGCCGATCGAGACCACGATGGCTCGAATAGCGGCGGCAACCCACCAATTCTCGCCCAGGAATGCGATCAGTCCGAACTCCGGCGCGACGGGATAGGCAGCGAATATCGCAAGCACGACCGGCGCGAGGTAACGGCGTTGGCGCATCGCGATCCCGAGGGCGCCTCCGATCAGCCAGTCGATGGCCAATGCCAGCCACCCAGAGACCAGTGGCGCCATGGAGGCCGCAGCTGCAAGCGAGGCCAGGGAACCCGCTGCTGACAACCCGAAGGCCATCACCGCGCGCGTGAGCCCCACGACGCCGGACCAGCCGGTCTTCTGTGCCATCAGCGGAAGAGGTCCCACGATGCGGGCATGAGCGCGTCGCGGATGGTCCCCTCGCCGCGAGTGAAAGCAGCGCCCCGGACGACGGCGGCCGGCCGGCCGGCGACCTTGCCAAGCGCGAGCTCCGCGGCCGATGCGAGTTCGTCCGCGACGGCCCGGATCGTCGATTTCATGACCCGGCCGTCCCGGTCCGGGCTGCCGCGGAGGTCCTCGATCGGGAGCAGCCCGGAGACGCCGATCGCGACGTCCACGATGCCCCAGCGCCACGGCCGCCCGAAGGAATCGGACACGATGACCGGCACGTCGACCCCGTGACGGGCGCGAACCGCGGCGCGAATCCCGGCCGCTGATGCGTCCGGATCCACCGGCAGGAGCGTGACGATCCCGCCGCTCGCCGGTCCCACGTTGCTGGCGTCTACCCCGCCGTTCGCGCAGACGAAGCCGTGTGGCGTCTCGGTGATGAGAACGCCGTGCTCCATCCGGACGACCCGCCGGGCCTCGCGCAGGACGACCTCGAGCTGGCGCGGATCGCGATCCCAGGCGGCCCCGAACTCGACGGCCACCGGCCGTGGCTCGATGCCCTCGAGGTCCACGATCGCACCCTCCGCCTTGGAGACGACCTTCTGGGTGACGACGAGGACGTCGTCGGCTCGGAGCGGGAGCACTCCGGGCGTCGAGGCGATCGCGTCGAGGAGGAGCGCTGCGAGGTCGTCGCCGGGACGAACTTCCGGAACCCCGAGCAGCGCCAGGACCGTGAGCGACGGCTCTGGATCCACCGGCGCGACCGGATGGGGCTCAGGCGGCATCGCGCCCTCCCGTGCCGGCGGCGCCTGCGCCCGCAGCCGCGGCCGCGGTTTCGGCCGCGAGGAGGTCCGCGCCCGTGTCGAGGTCGATTGTCAGCGGGCCGTCATTCCGGACGAACTGCGCGCCGGCGGCCGTTGCACCGGCTCGATGGGCCGCAAAACTGGCCTCGCCGAACGCCGGCTCATTGGCGTCCGGCGGCGAGACGAGGAGGGCGTTCGTCCCGCTCCCGTGCCGGTCCGGGACGGCGAGCACAAGCGGCTGGGCCGGCAGGCGACGCGCGGCATCGGCGGCATCAGCGGCATGGGCGACCAGCGCCTCGATCGCGTCGGCCGAGATTGACGGCAGGTCGATCGGGAGGACGAGGATCGCGGTCGCCCCGGCGTCTACGGCGATGATCCGAGCTTCGCGAAGGGCTGCGTTGAGTCCCGGCAGGCGCTGGACGATCGTTCGCGCCCCGAAGCTCGCGGCGAGTTCGGCCGCGGCCGGGTCAGCCGTCACGAGCACCGTGCCCCGGATGCTCGGCGCATCGCGGGTCGCGGCGAGCGTGCGCGTCGCCATCGTCCGGACGAGCTCCAGGCGCTCCTCCGGATCCAGCGCGGCACCCAGCCGCGTCTTCGCGTCCTCGAGGCCTCGCAGCGGCACGAGGGCCCAGGTAGATCCAAGGTCGGCGGAGCGGAGACGGTCCACGACGCGATGCTAGCGCCGCCGGGCGGCGAGAGCCTCCAGGACCTCCCGCGCGAGCCGAGCCCGAACGGTGTCGTCCACCATCAGCGTGTCCGTCACGAGCGTCTCGAACCCGAGAGCGCGGATCGGGGACTCGAGCGCGGCGTCCACGGTATCCAGCACGAACAGGTCCACCCAGCCCTCGTAGCGACGCGCGACGCCGAGGGCGCTCGCCTCCCCGCCGAGCGAGGCCAGCATCCGGTCCGCCGGCCCCTTGATCGCCCGTCCGCCGACGATCCCGGAGATGGCTGCCACGGGCACCCCGCGGGCCCGAGCCGCGTCGATCGCCGCGCGAATCCCGGGGACGGCGAGGATCGGGGCCACCGACACGAACGGGTTGGACGGCGCGACGACGATCGCGTCTGCCGCCCCCAGCGCCGCCATGACCTCGGGCGTCGCCCGGGCGGCCTCGATCCCGTCGAATCGGACCTCGCGGACCTCGGGCTCCTGGTGCCGCCCGACGAAATAGACCTGGAAGTCGAGCCAGCCCGCGTCCGTGCGGACCTTCGTCCGGACCGGCTCATCGGCCATGGGGAGGATCGCGCTGCGCACGCCGAGAGCCGCCTGGAGTCCGAGCGAGACGATCGTGAGTCGCTCGCCGTCACGGAGCCGGCCCGTCCGAACGATGTGGGTCGCGAGGTCGCGATCGCCCAGGCGGAACCAGGTCTCCTCGCCGTATCGAGCCAGCATCTTGCTCGCCGCGAACGTCTCGCCGTCCAGCCCCCAGCCCCAGGCCCGGTTGTCCATACCCGCGAGCGTATACATGACGGTGTCGTGGTCTGGGCAGACGAGGAGCCCGTGGCGCTCCAAGTCGTCGCCGGTGTTCACGATGACCGTCAGCCGGTCCCCGAGATGCGCCTGGAGTCCGTGCGCGAGCTTCGCTCCGCCGACCCCGCCGGCGAGCTCCACGACTCGCATGGCTGCCGCCGCGTCAGGCATCGGCGAGGAGCGCCCCGACCTCGCCGATCCGGTCGATCGTTTCGCGGTCATACGGTGCGGGCAGGCGGACGATGATCGTCCGGAAGCCGAGGTCCACGAACGGGCGGATCGCGTCGGCGACCTCGCCGGGCGAGCCGAGGAGATGTGGCACCGGCCCCGCGTTCGCGGTGTCGTTGTGGGCCATCAGGTCTGTCCAGGCCCGCTCTGCGTCCGTCCGCAGGTCGCGGATGAGGATCGGGAAGCTGACCGTGAGCTCGATCTCGGTGAGGTCGCGCCCCACGTCCGCGCAATGCCGTTGCAGGTTGGCGAGCTTGCCTCGAACCTCGTCGATGTCGCCGGACGTGTTCCAGCCGTCGGCCCGGAGCGCCACGGTCCGGAGCGTCTTCTTCGGACCGGACCCGCCGACCATGATCGGCAGGTGCGGCTGGAGTGGCCGCGGTTCGCACATCGCGTCGCGGAACGTGTAGAACCGGCCTTCGTGCGTCACGCGCTCGCCATCGAGAAGGCGGCGGAGGAGCATCACGGACTCGTCGAGCCGGTCGAGGCGGTCGCCGACGCTGGCCCCGAAGTCGATGCCGAAGGCGTTGTGCTCACGCTCGAACCACGCGCCGCCGATCCCCAGGACGGCGCGGCCGTCCGAGACGTGGTCCAGCGTCGTCGCCAGCTTCGCGGTGAGTCCGGGGTTCCGGAACGTGTTCGCACCGACCATGAGGCCCAGCCGGACGCGCCGAGTGATGGGTCCGAGGGCCGCGAGGGTCGTCCAGCCCTCCAGGATCGGCTGCTCCGGCGGCCCGAAGATCGCGAGCAGGTGGTCCCACATCCAGACCGAATCCCAGCCCGCGGCGTCGGCCGCGAGGGCGGCGTCACGGAAGCCGGGCCAATCCGTCGCCTGCGACCAGAGCTGTGCACCGAAACGAACGGCGGGCCGGCCCGCGGCGGCGCCGGCCGGGAATGGATCGGTCATTCGTCCCCGAGGTGGTCGTGGACGGCCGTGATCCGGATCCGGAACGAGACTCGCGGCTGGCTCCGGAACCGAGCGAACGTCTCGGGCCCGTCGTCGCCGTAGCGGACCGCGAGCGCGCAGATGTCGTCCCGGGCGGCCTCGAGGTCGTCGATCCTGGTCTCGACGACGCCCGCGAGGCCCACCCAGTGCCCCTGGTCCGCCTCGTCCAGGATCGCCAGCGAGCAGCGCCCGTCGCGGGACAGGTCCGTCGGCCAGCGACGCGGCCAGCGGCTGTTGAGGAGGATTCGGTCATCCGGGTCCAGGCGATACCAGGCGACTGCCTGGTGCGGCTCGCCGTCCGGGCCGCTCGTGCCCAGCGTCACCGCGTGCACCGCCTCGAGGAAGTCGCGGATCCGCGGGTTCAGGTTGACCGGCGGTGGAATCGGCCGGCCGGGGTCCGGCGCAGGCGTGCGGAGGCGCTGCGGTTGCATTCCGGGATGGTACGAGGTCAGGTCGATCGGCCTCGTCGGTACCGAATCTCCTCGATCGGGGTGCCGTCGAAGTCGAGCGTCCTGGCCGCGCCGTCCGGGCCGAACCCAGTTCGCTCGTAGAACCGGCGGGCCGACTCGTTCGCGGTCAGGACCCACAGGACGATAGTATCGAAACCGGCCTCCTCGAGCTCGGCCGTGGCGGCCTCGAGGAGTGAGCGGCCGAACCCTCGACCGCGTGCTTCCGGGTCCAGGTAGATCGCCTCGATCTCGCCCAGTCCGGCCGCGTCCTCGTCTGCGGTCGGCGCGGTCAGCGCGTACCCGGCGACGCGTCCGTCCGCGTCCTCCACGACGAGCGTGCTCCGACCCTGGGGATCCGCCACGCGGCCCGCAATCCAGGCCTCGTTCCGGGCGACGTCCATTCGATCGAGGATCGAGGCCGGGACGATGCCCGTGTACGTCGCGCGCCACGACGCGACGCGGATCTCGGCGATCGTGCGGGCATCCGCTGCGGCGGCCGAGCGGATCACCGGGGCGGGAGAGGCGGCGTCGCCGGTCACGACATGCGTTCGCCGGCTTCGACCGGGAGGTCGAGCCGGTTCTCGGGTGGAGCCAGCGGGCAGGCCCAGCGGGGATCGAACGCGCACGAGGGCTGGAAGGAGAAGTTGAAGTCGAGCACCAGGCTGTCGGTTGCCGCGTCGCCGCCGAGATCGGCGCCCTTCGCGGTGTCGAGGAGGTACCTGCCGGCCCCGTAGGTCTCGCGGCCGTTCGTGGCATCGCGGAACGGAAGGAACAGGCCGCCCGCGTAGCCGGCCATCCAGAACAGGTCGAGTGGCCGGGCTCCGGCGGGGAAGGGCACGGTCGCCCGACCGACGCGGCTGAAGTCGAGCTCCGTGCCGGTGCTCACCGGGAGGACTGCCAGCCCGGACCCGCCGGCGTCGACGAGGGCCGTCTCGAGCCCGACCTCGAAGCGCACTGCCGGGTCGTACGGCCAGTGCCGAGCCCGAAACCCGGCGCGATCCGAGGCCGGGAGGGGGGACTGCGGATGCGTCACATAGAGCGTCTCGCGGGCCGCGCGCCAGTGGTCCCACGCGGCCCTCGGACTCCCGGCCGCGAGCTCGCGAACTTCAACGTACAGCGTGGCGATCCGGCGTCGCCAGTCGGCGAGCTCGAGAGACGCGCGCTCGGCGTCGCGCCTTGCATCGCGACCGGCGTCGCGGTCCGGCGAATCCGGTCCGGGAGTCGTCAAGCTTCGTTCTCCTCGTAAATCGTGAGCGCCCCGGGCATCGTAGTCGAGGTCGGGCGGCCGTTGCCCGCATACAATCGCCCCCCGCCCTGCGGTCCATCCGGCGCACCCGGTGCCGGCCCGGAGCGGCATGCGGAGGTTCGGGCGTGACGGAGCAGGCGGAGATCGGCGTCTTCGGGGGATCGGGGTTCTACTCGCTCCTCGACGACGTCCGCGAGGTCAAGGTGGACACGCCCTACGGCGCGCCGTCGGACAGCTTCTTCCTCGCCTCGGTGGGCGGCCGCAAGGTCGCGTTCCTGCCGCGCCACGGCCGCCGCCACACGATCCCGCCGCACCGGATCAACTATCGCGCGAACGTCTGGGCGATGCGCTCGCTTGGGGTCAAGGCAGTCATCTCGCCGTGCGCCGCAGGGTCGCTGGCGCTTCACGTGAAGCCGGGCGACTTCGTGGTCTGCGACCAGTTCGTGGACCGGACCGGCGGCGGGCGCCCGCACACGTTCTACGACGGCCCGATCGTGACGCATCTCTCGTCGGCGGCGACCTACGACCCGGTCCTCCGCCAGCTCGCGATCGACACCATTCGCGATCACGGCATCGAGGTCCACGAGCGCGGCACGGTCGTGGTCATCGAAGGCCCGCGCTTCTCCACGAAGTCGGAATCGAAATGGTTCTCGGACGCCGGCTGGGAGGTCATCAACATGACCCAGTACCCGGAGGCATGGCTCTGCCGCGAGCTCGGAATGGCGGTCGTGAACATCTCGCTGATCACGGATTACGACGCCGGCGTCCACGAGGGCACCGAGGCGGTGGACGCGATGAGCGTCCTCGAGGTCTTTGCGCAGAACGCCGAGCGGATCCAGAAGGTGGTCCTCGATCTCATCGGGCGGTTCCCCTCCGATCTCGACGCCCTTGGCGCGCGGGACGCGTTGGGTCCGACGCGCGGTGACGGCCACACGATCAGTCCGGACGACATCCGGCTGTTCGAAACGGGCCTGTAGGGACCGCGACGCGATGGCCGGCGCGCGGCCCCTTCCGATCGGCGTCACGCTCGGGTCCATTGGCGTGGATGCCGCGTGGTGGCTCGAAAGTGCCCGCCGGCTGGACGAGGTCGGGTACGCCGGCGTCTGGTGCTGGGACCACTTCATCGGCAAGGGCGATCGGACCGTGCCGGTCCTGGAGCAGTGGATAACGTTGGCCGCCGCCGCAGCCGTCACGCGACGGATCGGGATCGGGTCGTTCGTGACGAACGTCATGAACCGGCCCCCGGCCGTGCTGGCCCGTCAGGCCGGCACCGTGCAGGCGATCAGCGGCGGCCGGCTGACCCTCGGGATCGGGATCGGCGGGCATCCGCGGGAGCACCTTGCGTACGGGATCAACTTCCCCAGGGCTGCCGAGCGGGCGGCGCGCCTGGAGGAGGCCGTCGCGGTCATCCGGGCGCTTTGGACCGGCCGGCCGATCACCCGGGACTCGCCGTTCTATCCGTTGCGAGCTGCCGCTGCGTATCCCGTCCCT
>JBKJVO010000305.1:0-5685 GCA_046717305.1 Candidatus Limnocylindrales bacterium | reverse complement strand
GCCCAGGCCCAGGCCCAGGCCCAGGCTCGGCGTCAGGCTCGGCGTCAGCTCCAGCCCCAGGCGAAGCCCCAGCCCCCGCCCCGGCCCGGTTGATGCGGGCACGCGCATCAGAAACGGACGTGCTTTCGAGCGCGATCGAGGCTCCGCGCGATCCGGTTGCGCCGGCGGCGCCGGCGGCGCCGGCGGCGCCCGTGGCAGCCAAACCAGCCAGACCAGCCAAACCACCAGCCCCCACGGCAGAGCGATCCCAGTGGGACCGGATCGCCCTGACGAGCGACATCGAGCTCCACGTGCGCCGGCCACTGAGCCGGCTCGACAACCGACGGGTCGAGCGCCTGATCACCATCGCGCGCCAGGTCCTCGGGGAGGAACAGCCATGACCCGAGAAATCGCCCAGGCCGGCCTGCGCGCTCGCACGGACCGAACCCTCATCCGCTCCACACATCGCAGCGAGCGCTTCGTGCTCATCGAGCTGGACGCTCCCGCGGCGACCCGGACGGCGACCCGCGAACCCGTGAACATCGCCTTCGTCCTGGACCGGTCCGGGTCCATGGGCGGCCGCAAGATCGAGCTCGCGCGGCGGGCCATCGAGGTCGCGATCGATCGCCTGCTCCCCGAGGACCGCTTCTCGGTGGTGGCGTATGACGACCACATCGATGTCGTCGTCGGGACCACGTCGGCGTCGCGGGAGGCCAAGGAAGGCGCCATCCGGCAAGTCCGCGGCATCGATGCCCGCGGTTCCACGAACCTCGGCGGCGGCTGGCTCAAGGGCGCCGAGCAGGTCGCCCTCCACCAGGCGGCCGCGGGCGGCCGCGGGATCCACCGCGTCCTGCTCCTCACGGACGGCCTGGCGAACCAGGGGATGACGGATCCGTCCGAGCTGGCGCGCCACGCCGGCGAGCTCCGGGCTCGAGGGATCGGCACGAGCACGTTCGGGGTGGGGGATGACTTCGACGAAGCCCTCCTCCAGGGCATGGCGGACGCCGGTGGCGGCCACTTCTATTACATCGAACGTCCTGAGCAGATCACGGATCTCATCGCGAGCGAGGTCGGCGAGCTCCTCGAGATCGTCGCCCGCGACGCCGTGATCGAGCTCACCGCGCCCGACGGGATGACCATCCGTCCGCTCTCGCCCTACCGCTTCGAGCAGCGCGGCAGCCGATCCGTCCTGCTCCTCGGCGACCTCGTCGCGGGGCAGCACCTGGAGGCCGTGATCCGCATCAGGTTCGGGTACGGTCCCATTGGCTCGGAGATCGGCGTCCTCGTCGGGGCCACGGACCGGGATGGCGTCCTCGCCGCGAGCGGCAACGCCCCGATCGCGATCGGCTGGCAGTACGCCGACGACCCCACCAACGACGTCCAGCCGCGGGATCGGTCGGTGGATCGCCGGGTCGCCATGCTCTTCGCGGGTCGTGCCCGCCAGGAGGCCGTCAAGCTGAACCGCCTCGGCGATTTCCGCGCGGCGGTTCGCGAGCTCCGCGGGGTGGCGGACCGGATCAGGAGCTACGCCGGGTCGGAGCCCGAGTTGCACGCGATCGCCGACGCCCTCCGGGCGGAGGAGCAGCAGTGGTCCGTGCCCGCATTGGAGTCGAACCGCAAGGTCGCCTACGCGACGGCGAACTACTCGATGCGGAGCCGCGGACCGGATGGGAAGGCCGAGCGGTAAATCCAGGGCCGAGCGGAGGGGCACGCGCCCCGGGCGGCGAGGCGGGTGACCACCCCGCACTGGACCGCACGGAGGCGCGTCCTGACACCGGTCCCGCCGCCGAATGACCACGCCGAACTGGACCGCACGCTCCCGGACCGAGTCCTGGACCAGGACTGATGTCTCATCTCCACCCGGGACGTGCATGGGCGCACCAGGCAGCGTTCCGGTAGTACCAGAGCGGGGGTCCCGCGCGGGAACCATCGCCCTATAGCGATCCTCATCCGTCTGCGTAACGTTCCCTACCAGACGCAGCCGCGTCCGGTCACACACAGCGCGCATACGTGCGCGTCCGGGGGACGCATCTGTTGGATCTGCCGTTCCTGGACCTCCCGTCATCGATGGAGCTTCTCGTTGGGCTCGTCGTGGTGCTCTTCATCGGTGCCCTGGCCGGTAGCGCGGGCTTTTCGGCGACCGTCTTCCGGCGGCAGATCCGCCTCATCGCCGAGCTGACCGAACGACTCGCGGCGGGTGCCGATCCGGCCGAACTCGCCGCGGGCAAGCGTCTTCGCGACCCGCGCCTGCGCGAGAGCTTCGAGCGGCTCGCCCAGCGGACGGCGCAAACCTGGGCGCTCGCCACCCAGGACCAGCTGACCCAAGTCGCCAACCGCCAGACCCTCCTCACCCGACTTGATGAAGAGATCGAGCGGGCGACCCGCTACGGGCGCGAGCTGTCGATCGCCATGATCGACATCGACCACTTCAAGCGACTGAACGACACCTATGGCCACTCTGCCGGCGACCTCGTCCTCCACAGGATCGCCCAGGTGATCCAGCAGAGCGTTCGTCGAGTCGACATCGTCGGGCGGTACGGCGGCGAGGAGTTCATGGTCATCCTGCCCGAGACGGACGTGGATGCGGCCGCCTCGATCACCGAGAAGATCCGGCGGCTCGTTGGCCGGGAAGAGGTCCGGCTTGCCGATGGAACGGCCGTCGGCGCCACCCTGAGCGCCGGTGTCGCCGGGGGCCTGGGGGCCCACCTTCGGATCGATGCGCTCGTCCGCGACGCGGATGCGGCGCTCTACTCCGCCAAGTCGCTGGGTCGCGACCAGGTCTACGTGTTTCACGAGGTCGAGGACGACCGGCGCGTCCGGCGCGCCTCGATCGCTCCGGCCGCTCGCGAGCATGCTATGGAACTCGGTCGTGTTGCGATGGGGGCCGCGACCGATTCGCTGGCAACTGCCCTGAGCACGCGTTCCGGCTGGGCCGGCGGAACCTCGACGATGATCGCGGAATCGGCGGCGGCGGTCGCCGTGTCGCTCGGGCTCCCGGCCGGCGAGATCGAGCGGATCCGGACGGCGAGCCTGCTCCACGACCTGGGCAAGGTCGCGATCCCCGACGAGATCCTGTCGAAGCCGAGCGGGCTCAATGAGTCCGAGTGGCGGGTGGTCACCGAGCACCCCAAGATCGGCCAGGTCGTCCTGGAGCAGGCGGGCGCACTGCGTGACGCGGCGACGATCGTCCTGCACCACCACGAGTGGTATGACGGTCGTGGGTATCCGCACGGGTTGACGGGCCAGCAGATCCCCGTCGGAGCGCGGATCGTCGCGGTGTCCGATGCGTACGAGGCGATGGTCAGCGGGCGGCCGTATCGCGCGGCGGTCAGCCACAAGCTCGCGCTGGAGGAGCTGCAGCGCCACGCCGGGCTCCAGTTCGACCCAGAGATCGTGGAGCAGTTCATCACGCTGTTCGCGGACGGCGTGCCGTGGTCGCCATCCGAGGGCCACTCCCACGCCCATCCCCACGCCCACGATGGTGCACCCGACGGTGGCGACCACGGAGTCCTCCACGATGCGCTCCATGCCCGGCGACGACTGATCGCCGTGGCAGAGGCGAATGGGGCGGGCGGCGATGCGAACGGGGCGGGCGGTGGTGCGGACGAGGCCTCCGCCGATCCGGGCGAGTTCATCACGGTCCGCTCCGGGACGGGGACCGCGAGATGATCCGCGCGACAGCCCGCGCCTGGCATCCGCTCCTCGCCGGCCGAGTCGCCGTCGCCCTGACCGTCGCGGCGCTCGTGGCAGTCGTCGTGCTCGTCCCTGCCGGGCCGGTCCGCGGCGCCAACCCGAACCCAACCCCGCCACCAGCCGCTCCGACGCCCACCCCGACTCTCAACCCCGGCCAGCAGAAGAAGGCCACACCGCCACCCCCGCCGGTCGTGACCACCGCGCCGGTCGTGACCCCCGCGCCGGTCGTGACCCCCGCTCCTGTCGCCACGACCGCCCCGGCCGCGACATCGACGCCGCGCCCGGCATCCGGTGGTGCGGTCGCCACGCCGGGCCCGACTGGCGCACCGGCACCCACGCCCCCCACGGCAGCCGGAACCTCGTCCGCGCCCGAGTCCACGGATGGGGCGGTGGGCGCGGGCTCAACCACGACGGGGGGCTCCGCGGCGGGTGGCGGGCCGCCCGTCGCGGTATTCCTCCTCATCGCGGTCCTGGGGGTCCTGGCGATCCTCGGCGGCTGGTTCATCGACGGCCGTCGGCGGTCCCGGGACGAGGAGGCCGGTGCAGACGCAGCCGGCGACGACCCGGGCGGCGGCGACACCATGGACGTGCCCGTCAGGTCGCAGCCGACCATCGCGTTTGCGGAGGCTCGGTTCCAGGACCCGCTCGTTGCGGCGATCGAGCGGTCGCGCGACGCACGGAATTCGCGGCACAAGGCGCGCGCGGTGCCACCGGCTGCCGCCGGAGTCGATGGCTCGACGTTCAAGAACCCGACCTGGGTTGGCCGGCTGGATCCGCGGATTCGCGTCGCTCCGGTGCTCACGCCCGAACCGCGCGCCACGCGCGACTCGAAGGCTGAGGCGAGCAGCAGCGAGACGGACGAGGTCGCCGAACTCCGTTCGGCCTGAACTCGCAACAGCTGCGGTCGCCCGGGGCCCAAGTGTGACGTCGTCCCGAGGCCTCGGCTTCGCTCGAGAGGCGGCGCGCGAGGGCGTGCTTACCGGAGTTCGCCCACTCGGGTGATGCCCGGGATCCCGTCGAACGCGCGGTCGAAGGTCATTATCCGGGTGATCCCACGGCGGAGCATCACGGCAAGGTGCAACGCGTCCCGCGCCGTCATCCCGCCTCCGGTGACGATCGACGACGCGCGCCGGACATCCTCGAGTTCGATCGGGAAGACTTCGTCCACCACCCCGAGGAGGGCGGCGATTGCGGGTTCGATCGCATCCCGCCGTTCGATCGCGACGTAGCGGTGGAGGATCTCCTGGAGCACCTCGGCGTCCGTGACGAGCCGGTTGCCGTCGGCGATGGCGCGCTCGAGGAGCAGCCGCGACCTCGATTTGTTCGGGTGCTCCGCCCCGATGAGGTACATCGGGATGTTCGAGTCAACGAAGATCACGTGTTGGCCGGGACCGTCGGGGGTTTTCCGTCCGCGCCATACCCTCGCTCGATGTCGGCGAGCAACTGGTCGATGTCGACGACCGGGTAGGCGAGCGCCGCGGCCTCGCGGACGGCTCGAAGCTTCGTTTCCGGCAACGGGTACTCCGCCGCGGTCCGAGCGGCGCGGAGGGCCTCGCGGACCCAGGCTGCCGTGCTCTGGCGCCGCCCGCGCGCGAGGGCCTGGATCTCCGAGAGCTCGTCGTCCCCGAGGAGAACCTGCAGTCGCTTCGTCATGCCGTGCAGTCTACATGACTCATCGCCATGAGTCATTCTGCCGATCACGGGAAAGCGCCGCCGATCCTGTAAATTCGTCAGGCCGGGCCGTCACCTCCCGCGGCCCGAGCCCCGAGCCCCGGCGAACCGCTGTAGAAGGCTCCCGTGATGCTGGGAGCAGCACATCGAGCGGAGGCGCCCCGCCACGCTCCATCGAGCAGACTGACGCCGGGCCGTGGGAGCACGGAGCACGGGCGCGTCGTGCTCAGCCTGGCGCTCGGCTCGCCACGGCGGACCGCTGGCTCGGTTCTGGGTCAGCCAATCCCCGGGGAAGCCCGGATTTGCTGATGGGGGCATCACGGCCGGGTCAAGGTTGGTGGC
>JBKJVO010000304.1:0-3359 GCA_046717305.1 Candidatus Limnocylindrales bacterium | reverse complement strand
GGGCCGCCCCCCCCCCGCCCCCCCCCGCCCCGTTGGTATCCAGCAACCTCATCGTTTGACGGAGACGAGAGACAGGTGAAGGTCGCGGCCTGGTTCGCGAAGAACCGGCGGTCGGTGATCGCGCTCGTCGCGGTCGGTGCCGTCCTCGTCCTCTTCGGCACGAAGATCCCCATCTGGAGCGGCTGCACGGCGGCGCTCGACCGCTGCGCCGACGTCGTCGCGATCGGGGTCTTCCAGGGCATGATCGTGGCGCTCGTGGCGCTCGGCTACACCCTGGTCTACGGCATCCTCCAGCTCATCAACTTCGCGAACGGTTCCGTCTTCATGCTGGGATCCGTCGCCGCGCTGCTCGGGGTCGAGATCTTCGGCCTCACGAGCAGGAGCTCCGCCAGCACGATCATCCTCGCGTTCGCGGTGATCCTGCCGGTGACGATGCTCCTCACCGCCGGGCTGAACGCGGCGATCGAACGGGTGGCGTACCGGCCCCTCCGACACGCACCGACCCTCGCCACGCTGATCTCGGCGATCGGGATGGACTTCATCCTCCAGAACGTCGGCCAGGTCATCATCGGCCCCTCACCGGTGTCGCTGCCGTCGCTCCTCCCGACCACGACCCTCATCTCCGAGCCCTTCGTGATCAAGGCCAGCCACGTCTTCGTCACGGCGATCACGCTGCCGCTGCTCCTGGGCCTGATGTGGTTCGTGCGGGCCACCCGCCAGGGGAAGGCGATGCGCGCGACGGCGCAGGATCGCGAGGCCGCCGGCCTCATGGGCATCGACGTGAACCGGACGATCAGCCTGACCTTCCTGCTCGCCGGGGCCCTGGCCGGCGGGGCCGGCGTCATCGTCGCCCTCTACAACGGGTCGGCATGGTGGCAGTACGGGTTCTCCTACGGCCTGCTCGCGTTCACGGCCGCCGTCTTCGGCGGGATCGGGAACCTGCTCGGAGCGGCCGTCGGCGGGATCTTCCTCGGCATCCTCATCAGCCTCAACGCGTTCTACGTCGATCCGCGCTGGCAGGAGGTCGTGGTCTTCGGGGTGCTCGTCCTCGTCCTGGTCTTCCGTCCCACCGGGCTCTTCGCCGAGAAGCAGTCGGAGGGTGCGTGAGATGACCGCGATCCCCTCGACCGGCGGCGGCCCGATCGGGCGCTTCCGGGGCATGCTCGGCGCCCGGGACGGCCAGCTCCGGATCGTCCTCGTGCTCATCGTCGTGACGATCCTGTACGGCGCGACCTACAACGACCTGCGCCAGGGCGCGCTTCGACCCGTCTTCGAGGCCCTGCCGCTGCCGAGCGTGAACGTCCTGATCGTGATGTTCTACTACGCGATCCTGGCGCTCGGCCTGAACATCGTCGTCGGGTTCGCGGGTCTGCTCGACCTCGGCTACGTCGCCTTCTACGTCTTCGGTGCGTACACGACGGCCTTCCTTGCGTCGCCGCTTCACGACATCCACATCCCGTGGTGGTTCGTGGTGATCGCGGCGGTCGGGGTGGCGGCCGCAGCCGGCGTCCTCCTTGGCGCGCCCACGCTGCGGCTGCGAGGTGACTATCTCGCGATCGTGACCCTCGGGTTCGGCGAGATCATGCCCGTCCTGGCCCGGAACCTGGACAGGATCGACCTGTCCGCCTTCGGCGGGCCCAAGGACTTCAACCTGACCGGCGGGAACATCGGTGTGAACCCGATCGACGCCCCGGTCCTCCCGATCCCGGGTCCGTGGGGTGACGAGCTCGTCTTTTCCAACCAGAACCCGGTCGCGTCGCTGTACCTGATCCTGGCGCTCCTGCTCCTCGTCTTCGTGATCTGTATCCGCCTCCGGGACAGCCGGCTCGGACGCGCCTGGATGGCGATCCGCGAGGACGAGACGGCCGCGGCGAGCATGGGCATCGACACGGTGAGCACGAAGCTCCTCGCATTCGGCCTCGGGGCGAGCTTCTCGGGCTTCACCGGCGCCTTCTTCGGCGCCTACTCCACCGCGATCTTTCCGGAGTCGTTCAACTTCGCGGTTTCCATCAGCATCCTGATCATGATCATCCTCGGCGGGATGGGCAGCCTTCGCGGCGTGGTGCTCGGCGCGTTCGTCATCCGCTATGTCAACGACGCGCTGCTCCCCTACCTCGGCGGCTTCGTGAACGATCCGATCCGGGCTGTCGGCGAGGCGATGCCGGACATCCCCATCCTCAAGGAGCGGATCGAGGCGTTCACGCTCACGAGCTACAACTACCTGCTCTACGGCCTGATCCTCGTGGTCATGATGATCAAGCGGCCGGAGGGCTTCCTCCCGGTGGCCGCCCGAAAGGCGGAGCTCCACGGAGAAGGGATCGCCGCCGAAGCGACATTCGGAACGTCCGATGAGGTCGCGCAGGCCGCGACCGATTTCGAGGAGGCGGAAGGCCACCTGGACATCCCCGCCGCGAAATCAGACCGGACCGACGACACGAGCCGGGGAGACCGGGCATGACCGTGACCGCGACCGACACGCTCCTCTCCGCGCGGGGGATCCGCAAGGAATTCGGCGGCCTCGTCGCCGTCAGCGACATCGACTTCGACATCCCGCGCCACAGCATCGTCAGCCTGATCGGCCCCAACGGCGCCGGCAAGACGACGTTCTTCAACATGATCACCGGCCTCTACAAGCCGACTGCCGGGCGAATCGACTTCGACGGCCGGAACATCACGGGGACCAAGCCCCACCAGGTAGTCCGGGCCGGGATCGGGCGGACATTCCAGAACATCCGGCTGTTCGGCAACATGACCGCCATCGAGAACGTCCTCGTCGGCCTCCACCATACGCTCAAGGGCCACTGGTGGGAGGCGATCTACCGCCCCGCGTCGCTCCTCCGCGAGGAGGACCGGGCGCTGGAGCGCGGGCGCGAGCTGCTCTCGCTCATGAACCTCCTGCCCCGCCAGGACGACTACGCCCGGAACCTCCCGTATGGCGATCAGCGACGGCTGGAGATCGCGCGAGCCCTGGCGACGGGCTGCAAGCTTCTCCTCCTCGACGAGCCGACGGCCGGCATGAACCCGAACGAGACCCTCGAACTCACCGATTTCGTTCGGAGCGTCCGCGACCGGCTCGGTGTCACGATCCTGCTCATCGAGCACGACATGAAGGTGGTCATGGGCATCAGCGAGCGCGTGACCGTCCTGGATCATGGGGAGAAGATCGCGGAGGGGACACCAGCCGAGGTCCGCGCGGACCCCCCGGTGATCGAAGCGTACCTTGGCCGCGGTGCGGCCGGGCACGGCTGAGCGATGGCCCTCCTGGAGCTTCGCGACGTCCACGCCTTCTACGGCAACATTCATGCCCTGAAGGGCGTCAGCCTGACGGTCGAGCGCGGCGAGATCGTCACCCTCATCGG
>JBKJVO010000303.1:0-3177 GCA_046717305.1 Candidatus Limnocylindrales bacterium | reverse complement strand
TCTTCAGCTTGCGAAACCCCGTCATCATCTACAGCGGCAGCAGGCGCCGCGGCGTCGCGGGCCCGGGCGGCCTCGCGGCGAGCCCAGTCCTGGAAGGTCGGGCAGATGGGAAACGCGGACGACAGGCAGTACGCCTCCTGGTGGGCGAGCGCCCGCGGCGCCGGCCTGACCTCTGCATAGCAGCGGTGCCGGTGGTCGGGGCTCATCGCGCGCGTCTCGCGGTCGTCGTCGAAGGCCACGAACGGGCAGGCAGGAGCGCCGTCGACGATGGGCAGCCCTCGGTCCGTCATCGGGTGGATGATACCGGTGGATCGCGCGCCGGAACCACCCGCTCCACGGAGACGTCAGCCGCCCATGCACGGACCGCCCGCACGCGCCGCCATCGCGAGCCTTGCCCTGAGTCTGATCGTCGCGGCGTGCGGCGTCCTTGGCAGCCCCGGGCCGACGCTCCTCGCCATCCCGACCCCCATCTGCGGCGGCGCCAAGATCCTGATCCCGGGCGCGCTCTCGTGCGATGCGCTCGTCAGGATCGCGCTCCAGGTCCTCCATGACGAGGTCCCGGCACAGCTGGACCGTGGCGTGATCGCGGTGACCGTCGAGCTCCAGGGATGTCCGAAGCAGGAGCTCCCGCCGCAGCTCGACTGCACCGGGGAGGACTTCGTCCAGCTGGTCACCGTCACCTTCGGACCGTCGGTCGAGGGCGGCGCCATGGAGCCGTCACTGTCCGTCGGCCTCGCGCCCGTTTCGGGCCGCGCCCTCGGGATCGTGAACCCGCTGATCCGATAGCGCGCAGGGACCCACACGCGTTTGTTGACAACCGCTGCGACCACGCAGGTAAGCATCCCAACGTCTGTGCTGACCTGCCCCCCACACCGCCCGCGCCGCCCCGCGTGGCACCCAGTGCCCGTCCCCCCTTGTGCGCCCCCCCGCGAACGGTCGTTGACGACCCTCGTGCTGCTGGGAGCAGCATTTCGGGTGGGAAGCGGCCCGCCAGGCTCCGTCGCACAGACCTGGGGCCGGCCGTGGGAGCCCCGAGCCTCGGCGTCTCGTGCTCAGCCCGATGCCCGGATCGCCACGGCGGACCGCGGGCTCGGCGCTCGAGCCGGCCACGGCCCGGTGAAGCCCGGAGTTTGCTGCTGGGAGCATCACCGGCCGGGTCAAGATCGGCGGTTGCGGAGGGTCCACACATCGATCGACGTCGGTGGGCGCCTCCGACGCGAGCCGGCACAGAGCATGGGATGCTTCCGCCTCAGAGGACCAGCGCCAGCCCGAGCACGACGAGACCCGCGATTCCGACGATGAGATCGGGCCAGCCCCATGCGATCGGGCGGTATGTCGTCCGCGGGCCGCTCCCGAAGGCGCGGGCGTCCATCGCGAGCGCCAGCTGGTCCGCGTGGCGAATCGCCCGGACCAGGAGGCCCAGGAGCAACCTCGGGTGCCAGCCTGCGCCGAGGCCGCGGATCCGGCGCGCCTGCCGGAGTGTCGCGAGGTCCTCGCCGAGGCGCGGGGCAGCCTGGTAGGCGGCCAGCGCCCCGTAGGCGAAGCGCTCCGGGACACGGGCCTGCTGGGTGAGCGAATCCACCAGCCGGGTGGGGTCCGTGGTCTGTGCGAAGACGGCGCCGACCGTCACGATCGCGAGCACCCGCGCGGCGAGCGCGGCCGCGACCGCGGCGGCCTCTCGGGTGAGCCGGAGCGGCCCGATCCGGGCGATTTCGGACGCGGCCGGATCCGCGTTGGACGCCGAGAAGAGCAGGTTGGCCAGGGCGATCGAAGCCGCCGCCGCGATGAGTGGCGCCAGTCCTCGGGCGAGGTGCCCGGGCGGGATGCGGCCGAGCGTCAGCCCGGCCCCGATCGCGACGGCCGCGAGGAGCAGGGGCGGCCCCGGTTCCAGGGTCAGCGCGAGGCCCACGAGCCACGCGACGGCCAGCCCGAGCTTGACGAGCGGGCTCGTTCGACCGAGGAGGCTGCGCGCCTGCGTATCGGAGAGATCGATCGGGCTGAGCATCATTAGCCCGCTCGGTGGGGCGGCGGAGCCGTGTCGTGGCCTGGGACCGCGCCGCGGTCCGGGGTGGCGCCGCGGCCCGGACCATCGTCGGCGACGATCCAGCCGTCCGCCATCTCGACGCGGCGGCCGGCAACACGAGAAGCAAATCGCCCGTCGTGGGTCGCGGCAAGGACCGCCGTCCCCGTCTCCACGAGCTCGCCGACGATGGCGGCCATCGCCTCCCAGCCCCGGCGATCCTGCCCGAAGGTCGGCTCGTCCAGGAGGAGCAACCGCGGATGGCGCGCAAGGGCGGTCGCGACCGACAGGCGGCGCTGTTCGCCGCCGGACAACCGATAGGGGCTCCGCTCTCCGAATCGCTCCAGCGGCAGCCCCAGGCGCTCGAGAAGTCCGGCCGCGACGGCTGCCCCCGCCGGGTCCAGTCCGAGCGCGATCTCCTCGCCGACCGTGTCCGCGAGGAACCCGAGCTCAGGGTCCTGGAAGACGAACCCGGCCAGGGTCGCCAGCCGTGAAGCCGGGAGACGCCCGGGATCGAACCCGGCAAGCACCACGGATCCGGCGGTCGGCCGGAGGAGCCCGGCGACGAGTCGCAGCAGGGTCGACTTCCCACTCCCGTTCGGGCCGACGAGCGCGACCCGCTCCCCCGCCCCGATCCCGAGGTCCACGTCGCGGACGGCCGGCTCGCCCCGAACGTACGCGAAGCGCGCCTCGCGGACCTCGGCCAGGTCACCGTCGGGCGTCACGGCGTGACGGTCCGCCTCGGGTTGCGACGCGCGCGCCTCGCTCGCCTCTTGCCGTGGCGCGTTCGCCCCGGCCCAGTAGCCGGGCAGCCAGATCCCCTCGCGGGCGAGGCGCTCGCCCGAGCGGCCGAGGACATCCACCGGCGCTCCGAGATCGATGGGCGAGCCCGACCCGTCGAGGGCCAGCACGAGGTCGGCGAGGGGCCACGCAAGGTCCGCGAGGTGCTCGATGAGAACGATCGTCGTCAGGCGCGCCTCGCGGAGCGTTGCCAGCCGGGCGAACAGGGCTGCCGTGCCCGCCGGATCAAGGTTCGCCGTCGGCTCGTCGAGGACCAGCACGGATGGCCGAGGCGCCTCCACACCGGCGAGCGCGAGACGTTGCTGCTCCCCGCCGGACAGCCGGGTCCCGCGCCGCCGCGCGAACCCCCCGAGTCC
>JBKJVO010000302.1:0-7744 GCA_046717305.1 Candidatus Limnocylindrales bacterium | reverse complement strand
GCGCGGTCCGGTCCATCGGTCAGGGCGGCGGAATGCCGCTTGCCAGGATCCGTGGGGCGTCCATAGGGGGTCGGTCGGTCGGCCATTTCCTGCCTTCGACTGGTGCGCGTGCGTGCAGACGTCAGTGTAGGGCTGGGCTATGCTCGCCGGGCATGGATCGGAAGGTCGACCTTCTCGCCCGCGTGCCGCTCTTCTCCGCACTCGATCAGCGGAGCATGGAAGCGGTTGCGACGCTCGCTCGCGAGGTAGCGACGCCGGCCGGCTCGGTTCTCATGCGCGAGGGCGAGCCTGCCGAGTCCTTCTACCTCATCGTCGCCGGCACGGTCCACGTCGAGCGCACGGGACTCCCGGTTCGGTCCATGACGAACGGCGGTTTCCTTGGCGAGATCGCGCTCGTCGAAGGGGGCGAACGCACCGCAACCGCGACCTGTGCAACGGATTGCCAGCTCCTGGTGCTCGGTCGCTTCGAGTTCGAGCGGGTGACGGCCACGTTTCCCGAGATCCGCACGCGGATCGAGGCCGCCGCCGCGCGTCGTCCGCACGCGGGGGAGAGCGCTTCCCCGCGGCGTTCACCGGGAGGCACGCCCGGCTGACCCGACAGGGTTGCGTCCCTCAGTCGCCGACGACGGAGCGGGCGAGGCGCTCCTCCATGACGCGGTTCGTCGCCGCGGTGGCGGCCGGCCCGCTGACGGCCGCGAGGAATGCAGGGGCGTCGAACGCGTGGGCGGTCACATCCGTGAGCGCGGTCACGGTGGCGGTTCGCGTGACGCCGCGGAGGAGCGCGATCTCGCCGATCCCGCTCCCCGGGCCAAGCGTGTCGAGGCTCCGTCCTTCGTCGGTCACCTCCACGGTGCCGGTGTCCACGACGAAGAACCGGTCGCCGGGATCGCCCTTCCGGATCAGGACCTCGCCCGCCGAGAATGAGACCGGCACGCCGCTGGCGACGAGCCGCTCGAGGCCGGTGAGCGGCAGGACCCGGAAGGCCGGGACGCGCTGCAGGCGTTCGATCGCCTCGGTCGAGACCTCCTCGATGTGCCCGAGGCGCCGGAACAGCAGGCCGAGGACGACCGCGGTCAGCGGGAGGATCGTGCCCGTCACGACGAGGGCGGTCTGCGCGCCGACGAGGTAGATGAGGAGTGGGGCGGCCAGGCTCCCGACCATGAAGCCGATGCCGATGGCCCCCTCAAAGATCGCGAACACGGAGCCGCGTTCCTCGTTCCGGCAGCCGCGCTGGAGGAGCGTGAATCCAATGATGTCCAGGAGGGCGTTGGACAGCCCGACCGCGGCGAGCGCCACGAGGGCGACCGCGACGGCGGGCACGAAGCCGATCACGGCGATCGGCAGACCCCACCCGGCGAGGGCGATCGCGAACGTGAGCGGCGTGCTCCGCCGGAGGGCCAGGCCGGCGACCATCCCGGCGATCCCGCCAATCCCGATCGCCGCGCTCAGGAGCCCGACACCAGGATCGCCGAGACCGACCAGCTGGGTGCTGAGGACGACGATGAGCGTCGTCAGGAGGCCGCGGACGAAGGTCTGGAGCGAGAACCCCGCGATGACCAGCCCGATGGCGGGCCGGCGCCGGATGGCGGCGACGCCGGCGGCGATGCGGAGCCCGCCGCCCGACGTTCGGTGCGCCGGACCGCGCTCGTCGTCGGCGTGCTCGAAGCGGACGCCCTGGAGTGCGATCACGGCGAGCGCCTGTGCGGCGACCGCCGCGACCGCCGCCGCGGCCGGCACGCCGAGGGCGATGCAGCCGGCTGCGATCATCGGGCCGGCGAACGAGCCGATGGCTTCGCCGGTGCTCGACGCGACGTTCGCGGTGACGAGCTCGCCCGGCGTCCGGGCGAGGGCCGGCAGGACCGTGTGCTGCGCGGGTGCGGCGACGGCGGCCGCCGCACCGGTGACGGCCGCGACCGCGAACAACCAGGCGACGTCCGCATCGCCCGTGATCACGGCGATCGCCACCGCCGCGGCCAGGCCCCGAGCGAAGGACACCGCGATGAGCACCCGGTCCGCCCGCCAGCGCGCGAGCACCGCCGCCGCCAGGAACCCGAAGACCGTGGACGGGAGCATCCTGGTCGCGCCGATCACGGCCACGCCGACCGCGCCCGAGGCCTCGAAGGCGGCAATGGTGAGCAGGACGAGGAGCGCCGTATCCGCGGCGAACCCGAGGAGCCATGCAGTCTGGACGCGCCGCACACCGGGGTTCGCGAGCGCCTCGGCGCTCGCCGCGATGGTTGAGCGAACGGCGGAGCGCAGTCGATTCACGGGACGAAAGGATGCACGGTCTTGGTCAGGCCGCCGGCTCCGCGAGCCACGCCTCCACGATGCCCGCGAGCGTCGTCAGGCCCACGGCGCCCGAGCCCAGCACGATGTCGTGAAAGGCGCGGATGTCGAAGCGTTCGCCGAGCCGCGACTCGGCGAGGGCCCTGAGCCGGAGGATCTCCAGCTGCCCCAGCTTGTAGGCGAGGGCCTGGGCCGGCCAGGCGATGTAGCGGTCCACCTCGTTCGCGATGTTGTTGTCGCCGAGCGCGGTATGGGCGCGCATGAAGTCGAGCGCCTCGTCCCGGGTCCAGCCCAGGGCGTGCATGCCGGTGTCCACGACGAGCCGGCACGCCCGCCAGGCGTCGAACGAGAGGATCCCGAACCGGTCCATGTCGCTTGAGTAGAGGCCCATCTCGTCGGCGAGGCGCTCGGTGTACAGGCCCCAGCCCTCCGAGAAGGCGTTCGAGCCGAGGGCGCGCTGGAACGCGGGCAATCCCTCGAGCTCCTGGGCGATCGCCAGCTGGAGGTGATGGCCGGGGACCGCCTCGTGGAACGCGAGCGCCTCCGCCTCGAAGCGGGGACGCGTCTCCGGCGCGTGGAGGTTGATATAGAACCGCCCCGGGCGGCTCCCGTCGAGGGCCGGCCAGGCATAGTAGGCGAGCGTCTGGTGCGCCTCGGTCTCGCGCGGGATCCGCTCCACCACGCACAGCGCCTTCGGGAGCCGACCGAACCATGCGGGAACGGCGGTCTGCGCTCGGGCCAGGGTGTTGCGCGCCGACGCGAAGACCTCGTCCGCCGAGTCGAAGCGGAGGGCAGGATCGGCCCGGAGCGCCTCGAGCGTTGCATCGAGCCCATGGACACCGAGGACCTTCGCCCCGAGGTCCGCGAACTCCCGGTCGATCCGTTCAATCTCGGTCAGCCCGATCTCGTGGATCTCGGCGGGGTCCAGATCGAGCGTCGTCTGGGTCCGAATCAGGGCGCGGTAGGCCTCGCTGCCGCCCGGCACGTGGACGAGGCCCGGCCGGTCCGACGGGCGAGCTGCGGGGAGGATCTCGGTCCGGAGCACCTCGAGGTAGCGGGTGAATGCCGGAACGACCACGTCCGCAACGGCGGCGAGGAGCCCGGCGCGAAACGCGTCCAGCTCACCTGCGGGCCAGTCATCGTGGGGCTCGCGCGCGGGCGTCACGAGGCGCCAGTCGGCAGCGGGGGTGGCGACGAGACCGCTGACCTCGTCGATGACGCGCTCCAGCGGGACGATCGACGCCACCTGCCCGCGCGCCATGCCGCGCCTGAGGCCCTCGATCACCTGGTCGACGAGACGGCCCATCGCGTCGGCCCTTGCAATCAGGTGCCGTCCGTCCTCGATGGAGGCGACCGGCTGATAGTCGACGAGATCGACGACCCACGCCTGCGGGCCGTCGATCGGGTTGACCGACCACTCATCCACCCGCGTCCGAAGGGCCGCGAGCTGCCCGGAGACCTCCTCGATCAGCATCGATCGGGTGACGCGGTCCCGATCGTCGAGGTCTGCCGGGTCGATCGCCGAGGCGCCCTTGACGGTCGCGGCAAGGCGCAGGATCTCGGCCTCCCTGGCCTCGGGCGACAGATCCTCCAGCCGGTCGTCGAATCGGCGGTCGCCCATGATCGTCGCGAAGGTCGGATGCGCCTGGAGGAAGGCCTCCCAGAAGTCGTCGGCGATCGTTCGAAGCGCGGCAGAGGCCGCGGTGGCGGCGGGGTTGACGGTCATCGGCGGATGGTACGGGCTCAGCGGAGACACGGCCCCGGGTCCACCGCCGCGGTCCGCCCGATCGATGGGCCGATCGCGATGGCGACGTCCGTCGGCGAGAGCGCGTACCCGACGGTCTCGTCCGCTCGGGACTCGGCGAAGACGACGCCGCCGACCGTGCCGTCCACCAGGAGCAACGGCCCGCCGCTGTCGCCCGGCTCGACGCGAGCCAGGAGCTCCACGATCCGGCGGGTCACGCGCTCCGTGCCTGTGACGTTCAGGCCCTCGGCGTCGTAGGTCGCCGTGACGGCCGCCGGTTCGACGACGGCCCCGCCTCCACCCGGGTAGCCGATCGTCGCGCCAAGAGCGCCCCGTCCCGGCTCCGCGGTCGCGAAGACCAGCGATGAAGCGACGAGGCCCGGCACGTGGAGGAGCGCGATGTCGAGCTCCGGGTCGAAGAAGACGGCGACCGCGGTCCGGCGCTCCGTCGCCGTGTCCACGGCGATCGATCGTCCGCCGGCGATGACGTGGGCGTTCGTGACGACGTAGCCGGCGGCAACCACGAAGCCCGTGCCGGTGGACCGGAACGAGCACGCTTCGGCCTGGACGCGGACGACCGAGGCCGCAGCCCGCCCGGCGAGGAGCTGTGCGAGCGGGTCATCCGGCAGGTCCACGGGCGCGGCGGGCAGGCGCTCGAGGCCCAGGAAGACGTCCGGCAGACCCGATGCGTCGAGCGCCTTGCCGAGCTCCAGGACGATCTCGGTGGGCGGCGGCAGGAGGACCGCGATCACTCGAATGACCCGGGATGTCTGGGCGACCTGCGCGAGTTGAGGGATCGCGCCGGTTGCGAGGATGCCGCCGGCGAGCCAGAAGATGAGGACCGCCTGACCCGTTCCGACGACCGCGCCCGTCACACGATCCAGCGCCCCGAGCAGGCCCGCCCCAAGGAGCCGCGACGCCGCGCGCCCGAGCCGCGTCCCGAGTGCCTCGCCGATCCCCACGCCGCCGAGCAGGACGAGCAGCACGGCGCCGGCCCGCACGGCGACGGGAACGTCCACCAGCGAGGCGAGCATCCATGGGACTGCCGCGAGGCCCGCGACCGCGCCGAGCGCCGCTCCGAGGAGGCCGCCGACCTGCGGGAGGGCCCCGGACCGCCATCCAAGGAGGACCGCCAGCAGGAGCAGCGCGATCGCGCCGGCGTCCAGCGGGTTCACGTCGGCGATGGTCGCACAGGATCGACGGGCGTTACTGGATCGTGATCGTCACCGGAGCGAGATCGCCGTGCGCGGCGAGGGTCCAGGTCCCCGGTTCGAGCTCGCCGAGGTCAACGATCGTCCCGTGGAGCATCGCGATCGCCGGGCAGGCCACTTGATTGCCGGCGGCGGGATCGCCACCCTCGCGCGGGGTCATCGTGATCGTCTGACCGTCCCGGACCACCGCCACCGAGTCGAGGGCGGTGCACGGCGCGACGCCGCTCCACCAGCTCAGGAGGACCGTGACATGCCGTCCGTCGATCACCGGCTCGAGCTTCCAGACGCTGACGGGCATCGGGTTCAGCTTGCCCGGCACCGGCGTCTCGATCGACGGCCGGGAGGCGTCGCCGGGATCGGGGCCACCGCCGCCCGGGGCCGGATCGACCACCACGCCTCCACCGCCGCCTCCGCCGCCACCGCCCGCATTCGGCGGCTGGGCGCCTGGATTGTCGTTTGCGCCTCCGCCGGGGAACGCCCAGCCGGCGCATCCGCCGGCAGACAGGGCGAGAAGGCCGATCAGGACGAGGCGGGCGAGACGGCGAACGTTCATGGCCGGGGGACGCCGGGGCGGACATGATGGTTCCGTCCCGCGAACCGGGCCCGTTCTCCGGGCGGGATCAGACCGCCGTCGGCGCGGGTCGTCGCCTGCGTACCCGTCACCCGACCGGAGCCGGTCGCTGCGCTTGGCCAGGTCCCGCGTTGACCGGCTGTCCAGGATTCGTGGCCCGGCTGCGCGATTCCTGCATGCCAGTCAACTCGATGACCCAGTTGGCCCGCGGGACGGCCCGCCGTGTCGAGATCCTGGACCATGGGACAATCCCGTGAGATCGCTGCACCGGATCACTGACTTGCAGGCAACTCTGGGGCCGGGGCAAACCAGTCGCGTTCGGCTTGCGCGGTCGAGCCACTGAGATATACTCCCGTGGAGTATCGAACAACGATCAGGAGGCTCCACGTGGACAAGCACCTTTCCATGGCGTCTGGTGGCCACGGCGCCGCTGCCGCCGGCCCGGACTCCGCTATCGATCCCGTGTGCGGCATGACCGTGGACATCGTGAGCGCGACGGCGCGCGACCTCATGACCGAGCACGACGGCATCGCCTACTACTTCTGCGGCAAGGGCTGCAAGCTCGAGTTCGGCGACGATCCGGGCCGGTTCCTCGACCCGTCGTACACACCGTCGATGTAGAGCGGCCCGCTCGGGCCCGTACCGCGTCTCCGACGCCGATGCCATCGACCACCACCAACACCGCCGACCCCCGCCTTCTCCCGATCGAGATCGTCCTCCCGATCGAGGGGATGACCTGCGCGTCCTGCGTGAACCGGATCGAGCGGTTCCTGAAGAAGACGCCGGGCGTGGAGGACGCCAGCGTCAACCTGGCGACCGAACGGGCGACCGTCCGGATCGACCCGTCCATCGCCGGTCGGGATGAGGCCGTTGCCGCCGTCAAGGCGGCCGGCTACGACGTCAAGCCCGAGGCCGTCCCGGTAGCGGGCGCCCTCAACTCGGCAACCTCCCTGGCCGATGAGGTCACCGCGGACGACATCGAGCGCGAGCGGGCGCAGCGACAGACGCTGCTCCAGGCCGGGGTATCGGTGGTGGCGGCGCTCGTGTTCATGGTCGCGATGTTCACACCGCAGACCGCGATCGCGATGGAGGATCTCAACAAGGTGATCCTCTGGCCGGCGACGTTCATCCAGTTCTGGGCCGGCGGCCGCTTCTACCGCGCCGCGTGGCGTGCCGGTCGGCACGGCGGGGCCACGATGGACACGCTCGTCGCGGTCGGGACGTCCGCAGCGTGGATCTACTCCGTGTTCGTGACCATGTGGCCGGAGACGATTCACCTGGCAGGGCTGCACACCGAGACCTACTTCGACTCCTCGGCGATCATCATCGGGCTGATCCTGCTGGGCCGGTGGCTCGAGGCGCGGGCGAAGGGACGGACCACCGGCGCAATCCGGCGGCTCATCGGGCTCCAGGCCACGACCGCCCGCCGGATCCGCGACGGGGTGGAGGAGGACGTCGACCTTGCCTCGGTGATCCCCGGCGACCTCCTCCGGGTCCGGCCCGGCGACAAGATCCCGGTGGATGGCGTCGTCGTGGAGGGTGCCTCCGCGGTGGACGAGTCGATGCTGACCGGCGAGCCGATCCCGGCCACGAAGTCGGTCGGCGACGAGGTCATCGGCGCGACATTGAACACCACGGGGTCGTTCGTCATGCGGACCGTCCATGTCGGCCGCGACACCGCGCTCGCCCGGATCGTGGAGCTGGTCCAGCGGGCACAGGGCTCCAAGGCGCCGATCCAGAAGCTCGCCGACCGGATCAGCGAAACCTTCGTTCCGGTCGTGCTCGTCGTGGCCGCCCTGACGTTCCTCGCCTGGTTCCTGGGCGGACCGGAGCCGCGGGTCACGCTCGCGCTCACCGCGTTCATCGGCGTCGTGATCATCGCCTGCCCGTGTGCGATGGGCCTCGCGACGCCGACGGCGATCATGGTCGGGA
>JBKJVO010000301.1:0-6209 GCA_046717305.1 Candidatus Limnocylindrales bacterium | reverse complement strand
TGGTCGCGTCGCTGCGTGGGTCGGGTTCGTCGCCGGCTGGGTTCATCGGGTCCGGGTCGGTCACCACGGCTCCTCCGGGTCGTCGAGCCGCGCGGCGTTTCCGGGCGGCGGTGCGCGATTGTAGCAGCGGCAGATTCCCGAACCCACCGTCCGAGCGGCCTATCGACCACGGGCCGGAGGTCCCACGACTCCGCTACGCTCCCCTCGATGCGCCCGATCCATGCCGCCGAGCTGCTGTCCATCGGATCCGAGCTCACCGTGGGTGAGACTCGGGACACGAATGCCGGCGAGCTGGCACGAGCCCTCACCGAGCACGGGGTCGAAGTCCAGCGCATCACGGCGCTGCCGGACGACCTGGCTGCGGTCACGGACGCGTTCCGGGCGGCCCTCGAGCGAGCCGACCTCGTGGTCTCGACCGGCGGGCTGGGCCCGACGCCGGACGACCTCACCCGCGAATCGATCGCCGCCGCCATCGGCGAGACGCCGGCGGTAGATCCCGACCTCGAACGGTGGCTGCGGAACCTCGTCGAACGGCGCGGGCTCCCCTTCCCCGCCACGAACCTCAAGCAGGCGTGGCGCACGCCCTCGACGACACCGATCCCCAACGACAACGGCACTGCGCCCGGATGGTGGGTGGACGCGCTCCACGGGCGGGTGATCGTGGGGCTCCCCGGGCCGCCGCGGGAGATGCGCCCGATGTGGACCGAGTGGGTGCTGCCGCGCCTGCGCGAGCGCGGGCTCGGGCGCCGGACCGTCGTGGTCACGCTCCGGACCGCCGGGCTCGGCGAGTCGATGATCGCGGAGCGGTTGGGCTCCCTCCTGGATCGCATGGCGAACCCGACTGTCGCCACGTACGCACGAGCGGACGCCGTGGATATCCGGATCTCCGCCGTCCCGACCTCGGAGTCCGACGCGGTTGGCCTTGTGGCAGCCGCCGAGACGCAGGTTCTCCACCTGATCGGGGACCATGTCTGGGGGCGCGGCAACGTGACGTGGGCAGATGCCATCGGCGAGCTCCTGGCTGCGCACGGGTGGCGGCTCGGGATCGTGGAGGTGGGGACGCGGGGCTCCGTCATCGGGCTCCTCGGCGAGGGCCTCGGTGACCGGATCGCCCTCGCAGAGACGCTCCCCGCCGACCACAGGCCGGCCGGCGGCGGACGCCTGGACCTGCGCGAGCTGGCTGAGCGGGTTCGCCGGGCCGGGAGTGTCGAGGTGGGGCTCGCCGTCCGGACGGTGACGCGCGGCGCCAACATGGCCGTCTCGATCGCGATCGCCGATCCGCGCGGGACGCACGCCGAGCGCCGGCTCGCCTTTCTTGCCGGCCCGCAGGGCCGAACCCGAGCCGCGCTCCTCTCGGCCGCCGTCCTTCACGCCCGACTCCGGGCCTGACCCGGGGCGCGGTCGATCGATGCGACACGGGGGCCCGGCAACCCACCATCGATCGATGTCGTCCAGGCGACAGATAGGGCGTCAGGAACGGGCTTACGACAAGGGTGCGGACCTGCGACCATCCCCCGGACGCGCCGCCGCCGGCGCACCTCGAGGAGACGCATGCGCCTGACCGTCCTGGGAACCGGGACCGCGAGACCGGTCGCCGACACCGCGGCATCCGGGGTCCTCGTGCAGACCGAGCGGACCGCCGTGCTCTTCGACATCGGCAGCGGCATCGCGTCGCAGCTGGAAACCACCGTCGGCGCGGCGGGGCTGGACGGCCTCGTGGTCGGTCACATGCACGCGGACCACTGGATCGACATCGCCCCGCTGCGCTATCGATTTCCGTGGGGCGAGCCTGCGCCGCGGCCTCTCCCGGTCCACCTCCCGCCCGGGGGGAAGGCGAAGCTGGACCATCTCGCGACCGTGATGAGCGAGCGACCGGGCTTCTTCGAGGTCGCATTCGATGTCCGCGAGTACGCGACCGGCGAAACGTTCCAGATCGGCGACCTCACCATCCGGCCGTATCCGGTGGGCCATTACGTGCCGGCCTGGTCGATGGATATCCAGGGCCCGGATGGCGAGCGGATCGTCTACGCCGGCGACATGGGCCCCTCGGATATGGTCGTGGACCTCGCGCGAGGGGCGGACCTCCTCATCCTCGAGGCGACCCTGGAGACGAGCGCCTCCGACGACGAGAAGCGCGGTCACCTGACCGCGGAGGAGGCCGTGGATCACGTCCTCCGCGCCGGCGTCCCGCGCGGAATCCTCGTCCACTACCCGTCGGAGCGGCGGGAGGCGATCGCCGCGATCTGCGCGCCGACCGGAGGAAGGGTCGTCCCGGGGCTCACCGGGATGGTCGTCGAGGTCCGCCGCGGCGCCGTGCCCGTGCCGGCGGTGCCGGCGGTCGCCGCGGGAACGCCGGGTCAGGAGACCGTCAGGACGGGCTGACCAGCAGCGGTTGCCGCGCGGACGCTCATCCGCGCGGCAACCGTTCTGGCGAGGTTCGTGAGCGCCGTGGCCGCGGGCCCCGGCTCGCGCTGGGCGACCGCGGGGACGCCCACGTCGCCGCCCTGGCGGACGGTCACGTCGAGCGGGATCCCAGCGAGGTACTCCAGGCCATGATCGCGGGCAAATCGCTCGCCGCCACCCCGCCCGAACAATTCGATCGAACCGCTGCAATGCGGGCAGGTGAGCGCGGTCATGTTCTCGACGAGCCCGATGACCGGCACGCTCATCCGCTTGAACATGGCCAGGGCCTTTTCGACGTCCAGGAGCGCCACCTCCTGCGGCGTCGTTACGAGGACCGCTCCTGAGATCGGGACAGCCTGGGCGAGCGTCAGCTGCGCGTCGGACGTCCCCGGTGGCAGGTCGATGACGAGGTAATCGAGCTCGCCCCAGTCCACGTCGCGGAGGAACTGCTGGATCGCGCCGCCCACGAGCGGGCCGCGCCAGATGATCGGCTGGCCGGCCGGGACGAAGAACTGGATGGAGATCGCCTTCACGCCGTGCCGGCTGAGCGGGAGGATCTTCTCCTGCTCGGTCTTCCCCGGCTGGCCGTCCAGGCCGAGCATGATCGGTACGTTCGGGCCGGTGATGTCGGCGTCGAGGAGGCCGACGGACGCTCCGTCGCGGGCAAGCGCCACGGCGAGGTTGACGGCGACCGTGCTCTTCCCGACGCCGCCCTTGCCCGAGGCGACCGCGATGACGTTCTTCACGCCGGGCAGGAGCTGCTCCGCCGTCCGCGGCGCGGCCCGGCGGACCATCGAAGCCCACGTGAGCTCGATCGACTCCACGCCGATCGGGTTCAGGGCGGTCCGGACGCGGGACTCGATCTCGTCCTTGAGCGGGCAGGCTGGCGTGGTGAGCTCGATCGTGAACGCGACCGCAGACCCATCGATCCGCAGTTCCTTGATCATGTTCCGGGTCACGAGATCGCCGCCCAGCTCCGGTTCCTGGACCGTGCCGAGCGCGGCCATGACGGTCGCTTCCGTGAGCTGCAGCATGTGTTCCTCGGGGTGGGACGGATTTCCGACGGGGTTGGCGTCGATATCCTAGACCCGAGCCGCAGGATGCGCCTCGGACGCAGGGGCGCGAGACGCGAGCGGCTGCCCGGCTCTTCGGTGAGCACCTTCGGCGATTGTGTGCCAGTCGGCACAGAACTCCGAACTTCGGATGCGCAGCCCCAGTATTGTGCGAAATTCGCACGAGCAGCTGGTTCACACGTGGGCCTTCCGACGTTTGACACCACGGATCGCGCGCGCCTATCCTCCGGCCACGCCCCGCATCCATCCTGACCGGATACCGCGTGCGGCGCTGCGCGGCCGGGAACGCCATCGGAGGAACGAGACACACGTGTCCGAGGTCGAGGTTCGCCTGACCCAGGTCTACAAGGCCTTCGGCGACGATACGACCGGACGCCGGGTGGCGAAGTCCGTGGAGCCCCGCGATGACGGCCTGATCGTCGCCGTGGACCACATCGACCTCGAGGTCCAGGACGGCGAGTTCTTCAGCCTGCTGGGGCCCTCGGGCTGCGGCAAGACCACGACCCTCCGGATGATCGGTGGCTTCGAGCAGCCGACCTCGGGCAAGATCGAGCTCGCCGGTCAGGACGTGACCTGGCTCCCGCCATACAAGCGGAACGTCAACACCGTCTTCCAGAACTATGCGCTCTTCCCGCACCTGACGATCTTCGACAACGTCGCCTTTGGCCTGCGCCGCAAGCACGTTGGCGAAGCGGACGTGAAGGCTCGGGTCTCGGAGATGCTCCAGCTCGTGGAGCTGCCCGGCTACGAGCGGCGGAAACCGGCCCAGCTCTCCGGTGGCCAGGCACAGCGCGTCGCGCTCGCGCGCGCGCTCGTGAACAAGCCGGCGGTCCTGCTCCTGGACGAGCCGCTCGGCGCGCTGGACCTGAAGCTCCGCAAGCAGATGCAGATCGAGCTGAAACGGATCCAGCAGGAGGTCGGCATCACGTTCATCTACGTGACCCACGACCAGGAGGAGGCGATGACGATGTCGGATCGGATCGCCGTCATGAACCGCGGCAAGTACGAACAGCTGGGCGACCCAGAGACGCTCTACGAGCGACCGGCCACGGAGTTCGTGGCCGGCTTCCTCGGGGTGAGCAACCTGCTCCCGGCGGCGCTCGGCGATCGGGACGGCCTGTACGTCGCGGCCACGCTGGCGGACGGGACGGTGACCCGGGTTCCGTCCGCGGTCCTCGACGGCAAGTCATCGATCCGGATCGGCGTCCGGCCGGAGAAGATCCGGCTGCACGCAGACGCCGCGTCGATCCCGGAGCGGATGAACCGCATCCGTGGCCGGGTGATCGACGCCTCGTATCTCGGGGCGTCCACGAGCTACATCATCGAGTCGGGCGCCGGCGAGCGCCTGACGGTCTTCGAGCAGAACGTGGAGCGGACCTCGCATGGGTCGCTCCACCGACCAGGGGAGGACGTCCATCTCAGCTGGTCACCGGACCACACGTTCGCCGTCGGGAGGGACGGCGCCGCGCCAGCCCCCGCACCCGCCACGCACTAGCCACACGCCACCCACCTGTCACGAAAGGAGCCGAGCCATGACCGATCTCGAGCAGCACCTCCAAATCCCCCCGCTGACGCGCCGCGTGTTCCTCCAGGGGTCCGGGATGGCCGGCTTCGCGGCATTCCTCGCGGCCTGTGGTGCGGGAGGCACGGCAACCCAGACGCTCAAGCCGTCCGAAGGCGCGGTTCCCACCGCGACCACCGCACCGTCAGTTGCCGCGCCGATCGAGGGTCCCCTGAACTTCGCGAACTGGCCAGCCTACATCGACCTGACGGAGGACGAGACCTCCTCCCCCACCCTCACCGACTTCGAGGCCAAGTACGCCATCGAGGTCAATTACCAGGAGGAGATCGAGGCAAACGAGGACTTCTACGCCACGATCGCCCCCCAGCTGGGGGCCGGCCTGGAAACGGGCTGGGACATCATCGTGCTGACTGACTACATGGCCGCGCGCGTCGTGCGCGCGGGCTGGATCGAGGAGATCACCGCGGCCAGCATCCCGACGGCGCTGGCCAACGTCCGCGACGAGCTGAAGGGCCTGGACTGGGACCCCGACATGAAGTTCCACATGCCGTGGCAGTCCGGGGCGACCGGCATCGGCTACAACGTCGCATCGACCGGGCGCGACCTCAAGAAGATCGAGGATCTGTTCGACCCGGCCTTCAAGGGGAAGGCCACGCTGCTCACCGGCTATGCCGACACGTTCTCGCTGGTGGGCCTGCTGCTCAAGGCGAAGGGCGAGATCAGCAACGACCCGGCCGCGATGACCTACGAGGACGCTCAGAAGGTCCACGACTACCTGAAGCCGTTCGTGGACGACGGGCACATCCGCGCCTTCACCGGCAACGAGTACCTGCAGGACTTCGGCTCGGGTGACACCTGGGTCGCCATGGTCTGGTCCGGCGACCTCGCGTCGTCGGGCGGCGAGGACGACCGCTTCATCTTCCCCGAGGAGGGCTCGATCATCTGGACCGACAACATGCTCATCCCGAAGGGCGCCAAGCACAAGGCCGCGGCCGAGGCGATGATCGACTTCGTCTACGATGTCGGGAACGCGGCCCGGCTCGCCGCCTGGATCTACTACATCTCACCGGTGAAGGGCGCCGGCGAGGAGATCGCGAAGACGGATCCCGAGCTCGCGGAGAACCCGCTCCTCTTCCCGCCCGCGGAGATCGCGGCGAACATGTTCCCGCAGATGGCCCTCGACGACGCGGAAGACCTCCGCTGGCTGGACC
>JBKJVO010000300.1:0-2693 GCA_046717305.1 Candidatus Limnocylindrales bacterium | reverse complement strand
GCGCTTCGGCCGCTTCCAGCTCGGCGACGAGCCACGGGACCATGGCCGCAAGCGTGCCTGTGAACCGCAATCGACGTAGCGCCGCCGCCTTCGCCTCGCAGAACGCCTCGAAGAGGCTCTTGGCGATCCACGGCTCAGACTCGTACTCCGCTCGCCGGATGACGACGAGATGCATGATCGGGTAGAGGTGGGTTCGGCGATACCAGGCTGTTTCGATGGCGCGGAAGTCAGTGAACAGGCGGACAATCTCGGGGTGGCCGGCACGCACGATCGCGGGCGTGTGTGGGGCGAAGAGCGCATCGATGGCACGCGAGACGAGCAGCTCGCCGAGCGTCGAGCCGGGCGGCGCGAGCTGCACAGGGACGTCCGGCGGGATGTCCACCGGCGCGCGCTCGCGGGTGCCCGGGACGTCCTGCCCTCCGAAGACCCAGGTCATGTCCGACGGGCGGACGCCGTGTTCCTCCTCCAGGATCCCGCGGAGCCAGAGGTTGAGCGTGAGCTGGTACTGGAGCGTCCCGACGCGGGCGCCGATGAGATCCTCCGGACGGCGGATGCGGCCCTCGCGGTGCACCCAGATGGAGCCGTGGCGGAACGCACGGGACGGGAACACGGGGATGCCGACGAGGCCCTCGTCGCCGCGCGCGACGAGGTTCAGGTACGTGGCGAGCGACATCTCGGCAACCGCGAACTCGCGGTTCCGGACGACCCGTTCGAACAGCTCGCCGGGATCGAGCGCGACGTAGTCCAGCTCGATCCCGTGTGGGGCGATCGTGCCGTCGGCAAGGCCGCGGGTCCGGTCGTATTCGCCGCACGCGAGCGTTAGGCGTTGTTTCGCCATGTCCGTCCCTCCGTCTCGGCGGTATCCTGTATCTCGTATACAAGATGCGTCAACCCCGGCGGCCGTGACCGGGTGGGGCTCACGACCATCGGTGGAGGCGGGGCATGGCTGGAGGGTTGCCGGAGCGCGAGCACCTCGTCATCCGTGACGCCACCGTCCTGACAATGGATGCCCGGATCGGCGAGCTTCCCGCGGCCGACGTCGAGGTCCGGGACGGCGTCATCGTCGGCGTCGGGAGGAATCTCCGTGCCGAAGGCGCCCGGCCGATCGATGGGACCGGCCGGATCGTGATGCCCGGCTTCGTGGACACTCATTGGCACGCTTGGGGGACGCTCCTCCGCGGTGTCATCGGGGACGGGCCGCAGAGCGGCTGGTTCGCCCGGAAGGAGGCGCTCGGGCCCCACCTTCGACCCGGAGACACGGCAGCCGGCGCGCGGCTCGCGCTCCCCGAGGGGCTCGCCGCGGGGATCACGACCGTCCACGATTGGGCTCACAACGTCCTGTCACCGGACGACGCCGACGCGAACGTCGCGGCCGACATCGGCCTCGGCCTGCGCATCCATTTCACGTGGGGCGCGCCATCGACGACCCCTGGGCTCTCGCTCCAGCAGATGGCCGAGGTAGTCGGCGCCGCGGGGCTGGATGTCGACGAGCCGATGGACGTGGACGCGGCCGCGCGACTCCGCGACGCCTGGCTGCCGGTGAGCGACGGTCGGCTGACCGTCGGTGTCAACGTGCGCGGGCCCTCGCGGTCCACGCGCGAGGTCTACCGCGCGGAGTTCGCGGCGGCGCGTGGGCACGGTTTGCCGATTGCAATGCACTGCGCCGGGACTCGGGCCGAGGTTGCGAAGATCCGGCAGGTGCAGGTCCTCGAGACGGAGGGCCTGCTCGGTGGCGACCTGCTCCTCGCACATGGGAATCACCTGCCGCCTGACGACATCGTCACCCTGTCCGTCCACGGTATCGGCGTGAGCGTGAGCCCGCTGTCCGAGCTGCGCCTGGCGATGGGCCTGCCCCAGGTAAGCGAGTTCCTCGCAGCCGGCGTGCCGGTCAGCTTCTCGCTCGACACCACGGCCATCGCCGCGAGCGCCGACCCGTTCCAGGCACTGCGGGTCGCCGTCGGCCTGGAGGGTGTCCGCGCGGGAGACGCACAACGCCTGTCGCCGCGGACGGCCCTCGAGCTGGCGACGCTCGGCGGTGCGAGGGCGCTGGGGTTGGCGGCGGTGACCGGCTCGCTCACGCCCGGGAAACGGGCAGACCTCATCGCGATCCGCGCGGACGACCTCAACCTCGCGCCGGTCGTCGACCCGGCCGTCGCAGTGGTGCATTCGGCCGCACCGGCCAACGTCGAGACGGTGATCGTCGACGGCCGGCTGCTCAAGGCCGCCGGACGGCTCACCGCGGTCGACCCGGACGAGGTCGTCACGGACGCGGTCGAGGCACTGCGCGCCGTCTGCGAGCGAGCCGGTCTCGACCCACGGACACTCGTCAGCAGCTGAGGCACGACCAGATGGCCACCACGATCCGGATCGGCGACGCGACGGTCATCGCGCTGCGGGACAAGTCGCATCACGTCGATCCGACGTTCCACTTCCCGAGCGTGCCCGCCGAGGCATGGGGTCCCTACGCAGACCTGCTGACCGACGAGGGGCTGATTCCCTTGAACTTCGGCTGCTTCCTCGTCATTGCCGACGGCCGGCGTGTGCTCATCGACACGGGTTGGGGACCGGATGCCGGTCCGCCCGGTCGTCCGGCCGGCCCCGGTCGGCTCCTGGAGGAACTCGCGAGCGTCGGCGTCGGCCCGGACGACGTCGACGTGGTGGCGTTCACCCACCTCCACCCCGATCACGTCGGC
>JBKJVO010000299.1:0-2773 GCA_046717305.1 Candidatus Limnocylindrales bacterium | reverse complement strand
GCCCCGAGCCGCACGCGACTGCGAACCCGGCGACGAGCATCACGACGGCCCCCTCCACGGTCCGCCGCCGGCGCGAACCGAGTGCCGTCACGGGACGGCCCGGCTCGGGCAGCCGCTCCCGGAGCAGCCGGTCACGGTGACCTTGACGGTTGCCGACGAGGAGCCCACGGCCCCGTCGCCGATCGCGGCCGTGAAGACCGCCCGCCATTCGTAGGTAGCGGTCGGCGAGATCGAGAGGGCGTACGAACCCTCCACGGTGCTGCTCGGGACCATCGTCCCGATCTTCGTCCAGGGCTGCGTCGAGTTCAGGCGTCGCTGGAGCGTGACGGTCCGCCCGCTGACCGGATCGTCCGCCAGCGACCGATTGGTCGTCGATGCGGTCGTCCGGAGCGAGGCCGTGAAGCGGGTGCTGCCGCCGGCCCAGAGACTCACCGGGGACGCGGAGAGGGTCGTCGATGTGGGGATCGCGAGGCAGCTCGAGAAGAGATCGCGGGTTGACCGACGGTCGTACTCCAGCTGCAGGCGCGCCACGTCGCAGCGTCCGAATGCGTGGGTATCCCACCCGTTGACCGGCCGGGCACGACTCACGGTCTGGACCACCGCGTCGCGGTAGTCGCTGTTGTCGGCGTAGTTCGCGTGGTGACCCAGGATGTCCACGTGCCCGAACTCGTCGAGCGCGGCGTTCTCGGCATCGAAGCAGCCGTCCGCGATCGTCGCCAGGCCCTGGCACCAGCGGAGCGTGCCCCAGTCGAAGGCAAACCCGTGCGCCCGGAACCACATCCGGAAGCTGCTCGGGGCGCCGGCTCGACTGAAGCAGGCGATGCCCGCGGGGGAACAGCCGGTCGGCTCGCCGTAGGCGATGATGCTCGACGAGTTCGGCATCCGGACGAAGAGCGCCGCGCGGGAGGCGCGCGATGCCGTGACGTCGGCAGCCGCTGCATCGACGGCCACCGTAATCCAGCCGGGCGGGACCGGATCGGCCCGCCAGTCATACCCGAGGATCTGGTCCTGCGCCCATGGCATTCCGCCCATCATCGGATCCGGCCCGTGGGCCGCGGCGGGGCGCGTGGTGGCGGCGAGGGCGGCGAGAGCGGCAAGGGCGGCGAGGGCAGCGAGCGCGGCGAACGCGGGGAACGCCGCAGGCGCAGGAGTCCGGCGAAGCATCATGGCAGCACCTCTCGAACCGGCGAGGCAAGAACGGCGTCTTCGAGGGACAGGAGCACCGGAACGCGCCCGGACTGGAAGATCGCGACGGCGGCGCCATCGACCTCCAGGCCCGCGATCATCCCGGCGCCTCCCGACAGCGGGAGGGCATCGCTGTCCGCGGTGCCGAGCGACCGATGGCTGCCGGTGGAGAGGTCGATCGCCATGAGCTCCCGCCCGCCGCCGGGTTCCCGGCGCAGGACGACGAGGTGTCGGCCGTCGGCGGCGAGTGCCGCGCCCGAAACCTCCGACGCCACGGTTCGGAGCGATGCACCGACCATGTCCCAGGCGACGACGGGGCAGGGGAGGCCATGGCAGGCGGCCCACGTGATGAGCTCACGTCCGGCGAAGCCCACGACGGCGCCATGTCCATCCCCCAAGAGGACCGCGACGTCGCCGCTGCCGAGATCCGTGACACGGGTCACGCAGGCGTCGGGGTGGCACGACTGGACGGCGAGCCGACGACCCGCGGCGTCGAGGCGAAGGTCGGTCGTCCAGACGCGGTCCATCCCGGCCGCCGCTCGCAGCCCGTCCGGGAGCGGCTCCACGAGGCGTTCTGCAATCCGGCCGTCCGCATCGATCCGCCAGACGCCGAGATCGCGGCGCGTGTCGGGATCCAGGAGGTGGGCGAGCACGCCGGCTCCCGAGGGGTCCGCGACCGCGCGCCGAGCGACGCGATCCCGGAGGTGGATCTCGAGCGCGCAGCCGCTCGTTACGTCGATGATCCGGGCGGTCGAGCCGGCCGCGCCGGGCGCGCGAGGTGCGTCTTCCGACGCGACCACGACCCGCCCACCGGAGGGCCCGGTGACCGTGCTGGCGGCGGGAATGGCGAGCGTGGCCGCTCGAACCCCGGGCGCACCGACGCGGAGCGTCCAGCCGACGAGTGCACCGGCCGCGTCGAGCGTCGGCTCGGTTCGCCACCATGCGCCCGGGACCGCCGGGTTCTCGTGTTGCCCCGCGCTCTGGACGGGGCTCGGGCAGGGAGCGATGGCCCGTGGCGGAACCGGCGAGGTCGCCCCGACCCTGACGGCAAGCCCTCCAGCCAGACCGGGAACGGCCACGGCGGCGACCAGCAGCGGTGGACCCAGAAGGGCGATCCAGCGGCGCCTCGACATGTGCAGTACCTCCTCCGGCGGGTGGCGGGAGGAGGGCGGAGGCCCACAGTGTCGCGGCCGGTACTTACCTGCGGCTTATCCGGTACGCTGTCGCTGTTCGTTCAGGAACACGCCGCGTGGTCGCGAAGCCCGGTGCAATTCCGGCACAGTCCCGCTACGGTGAACCGTCGCTCAGCGAGGGAAGTCCGGTCGCCGACCCGCGGTGGATGCAAGACCTTCGAGAGAGAGGCAGGCTCCACGATGCACCCGACCGACTGACCGCAGCACGTCCCGTCGTCCATGGGACCGCGATCGGTCCTCACCCCCTCGGTCGGAGACTCCACCCATGGCTGCGCTTCTTCACCCGCGCGCGCGCCGCGCCTCGAACCGAACCCGTTCCCCGTTCGTCGCCGCCCTGCTCGTTTCGCTCCTCGCGCTCCTCGCGGCGTGTGGCTCGTCGGCGGTCGTCCCGACGG